>JBBSDD010000019.1:0-14130 GCA_038249755.1 Flavobacteriales bacterium
CACAATTTCCGCCCGTAGAAAATAAACTCCGGGAATCAGGTGGTGAATTTCAATTTCATTGTGTTGTTTTCCTCCTTCTTTAAATAAGACTTCACGACCTTCTATGTTGTAAAAGCGAATATCAGAAATGGTCGATTCATTTGCCGATAAGGTGAGTACATCATTTGCAGGATTGGGAAATAGCCGAAACCGGAAAGGCGCAACATAATCAATACTGGTAAAGCCTCCAAAACCCATTGCATCTACTAATATCCAGGCAATTCCCTGGAGAAAAGTCACCTACCTGAGCCGACACGGAGATTTCTGCATGGGTCAAAACCGGCTCGTTTTGCTCGAGGGGGACATTGATATAAGTCCAATCTATGATAGAATCCGTGGCCAGCCAGCTCTCCGAGCTATATAAGAATTCGCCATTGTAGAAAGATATTTTCACCTCAACTCCCCCGGCAAAAATCCCCGTTTTCACGTAAAAATGGAATGATTCGGGAATGTAATCGACAGGCACAAACGCTTTCGCTTCACCATATTCACCGATACTTTGAGGCACAGCTCTTACGCGCATGGCAAATTCTCCCTCCCAGGAATCAAGGTCTTTTAAAACAGAAGGCATTTGAGGGGAAGTTTCGACAATCCAACCTACAGGATGCTCCACACCACTCGTTAATTCCCAATTTTCAAAACCTGCATTTAGAATTTGTGCAGAAAGCGAATCGAAGCAGCCGACAAGGATGAACAATGACAAATATTTCATGGTGCTGCGTTTTGAATGATTGAATTTACAAAAACATATTCAAAAACACAACGAGTGCTTTCACTCCTAAAGGTTCAACGTTGATTTAGAGAGAATTGAACAAAAATACCAGACCAAACTGCACATTGTTGAATCCGAGACCAATATTAAAATTCGATGTTTGGCTTTTTGCAGGTCCCGATGCACTCCTGTTTGAAACATATTCGACCATACCCAGAGATGTCTCCAAAGCCAACCGCCTGCTTAGATAGGCTGTGAGGCCTGGGCGGACCCCAACACCAAATGACGACAACTTGGTTTTGCCTTGACCACTCCCTGATTTTCCGAAACTAACCGGGATATCCATCTGTCCGAAAGGCTGAAGCCAGCCCCAATACGTACGTCCGAAAGCGCGAAAAGCAGGACCAATTGAAAAGTTATTGAATGTGGAATTCACTGTAAGGCTTCCTGATTCAAATTTTGTATTTTCAGACTTGTAACCAGCTGTGAATCCAATTCCAAACCTTGGCGACACTGCCACCAAGGCCGACGCACCGATATTAAAGCTTGAATATTTTGTCAAATCGCTGTTGAGCAAGTGATATTGAAAGTTACCACTTGTAAGGAGCGTACCTTTCCGAATGCGATTGCCGGAATTTTCGCCGAGGTTGCCATCCTGTTGGGCAATTGAACCAGAAGAAATATTCTGTGCACTGGACAGTGCAGCGCAAAAAATCAAAATTATCAGGAAAGTAGTTTTCATGTTGTCTTCTTATAATAATGAATTCAGAAACTAAAATTTAACCTTTAACAGTCAAGTTGCTGCGGCAGCAAATCTCGAAAAAAATCACCAACATGTGGACAGAATTGATGAATGAAAGCATAAGTTAACATCACCTGTTTCAATGTTTATGGGAGTTGCTAACTTTGCCGCGTTTAACAATCAATTTGAATGAAATTACTCGAAGGAAAAGTTGCCCTGATTACAGGTGCCTCACGCGGTATTGGCAAGGCTATTGCTCAGACCTTTGCCAATCACGGCGCCAGCGTTTGTTTCACCTATGTAAGTTCCGACGAAAAAGCCAGGGCCCTTGAAGCTGAGCTCAGCGCCGGTGGCCAGAAAATCCGCGGTTTCAAATCCAACGCTGGAGAATTTGCCGCAGCCCAAAGCCTTGTCGACGAGGTGGTCAAAGAATTTGGAACCATCGATATTCTTGTAAACAATGCGGGCATCACCCGCGACAACTTGCTCATGCGCATGAGCGAAGAGCAGTGGGACGAGGTGATATCTGTGAATCTGAAATCAGTCTTCAACCTGACAAAAGCAGTGTTGAAAACCATGCTGAAAGCGCGCAGCGGATCGATAATCAACATGAGTTCTGTAGTCGGTGTAAAAGGCAATGCGGGGCAAGCGAACTACGCAGCTTCCAAGGCAGGCATATTGGGTTTCACCAAATCTATTGCATTGGAACTTGGCTCAAGAAATATCCGGTGCAACGCTGTGGCTCCGGGTTTTATTGAAACAGAAATGACCGGCGCCCTGGACGAAGCCACAGTGCAGGGCTGGCGAGATGCCATCCCATTAAAACGAGGCGGTACGGCCAATGATGTGGCAAACCTTTGTCTGTTTCTGGGCAGTGATATGAGCGCTTACATTACGGGTCAAACGATCAATGTGGATGGAGGAATGCTTACGTGATTGTGAATAACCTCATCACTTCATATCCCACCTGGACCCTGATCCTCTGCCCGCTTATCGGGCTGGCTTATGCGCTTTTGCTATACTTTCGTGAAAAGAAATCGGCCGAATATCACCGCTTCTTGCGCTATGGTCTGTTCAGCCTGCGTTTTGCCGCAGTGGCTTTTCTCGTTTTTCTTCTATTGGGTCCGTTGATCAGAAATCTGGAAAGTCAGATCGAACCACCCATTGTTGTAATCGCATCTGACAATTCCTCATCGCTCATTCTTGGTGCTGATTCAACCCGTTTTCGCGAAAGCTATCCCGACGCTTTAAATAAACTGATAAGCGATCTGGGAGAGCAATACGAAATTGCGACCTATAGTTTTGGTCAAGATGTTTCAGAAGGCCTGGCACATACGTACGATCAGCCTGTAACGGACTTATCCGAACTTTTTCAATCGATTAAAAACCGCTATGCGAACAGGAACCTCGGGGCCATTGTGCTCGCGTCTGATGGCATTTACAACCGCGGTTCGAATCCGCGCTATGCCACGGGCGGATTGGGCGCACCGGTTTACACTATCGCTTTGGGTGATACTGTCGTAAAAAGGGACGCCAAAATTGCTGAAGTTGCATTGAATAGAATTGCTTTTTTAGGAAATCAGTTTCCGATTGAAGTGGAACTGAATGCCACGCGGCTCGCAGGGAAAAACATGACTTTCCTTGTCAACAAAGATGGTGTCGAACTTAGCCGTGAGACCATTCAAATCGAATCGGATGATTTTACTAAAACAATTCGAATTCTACTCGATGCCAAAAAACCCGGACGTCAGCAATACAACCTGCGCATCATACCGATCAACGGGGAAGCCATCCTGGCCAACAATACCCGAACCGTTTTTATCGATGTCATCGACAGCCGGCAGAAGGTATTGATCCTGGCCAACTCACCCCATCCGGATATTCAGGCATTGCGCAGTGCCATTGCCTCTAACGAGAATTATCAAGTGGATGTGCGATTGAATTCAGATTTTAGTGGAGACCTCGGCCAATACAACCTGGTTATCTTACACCAGATACCATCAAATAGCGGCGCAACTGAACAGATTCGCACGGCGTTGCTTCAATCTGCCATTCCCACTTTCGCCGTGGTTGGTAGTCAAACTGCTTACCCGTTGTTACAGCGATTTGGTCTGGGTGTGGATCTGTTTTCTACCAAAAACATCTTTAACGATGTGAGCGGATATGTAAACACATCTTTTTCCGCTTTCAGATTGGATGATGATTTTGCCGCTTTTGTCAAAGATGCGCCGCCATTGCAGACGCCTTTCGGCGAATGGAAGGTGGCCAATTCTTCGGAAGTGATTATTCGCCAGGCAGTGGGAAGTATCCGGACCGAAGCACCACTCCTGCTCATCAACCGGATGGGAGAACGCAAAACAGCTGTTTTGCTTGGTGAAGGGATTTGGCGCTGGAGATTGTATGATTTTGCGACTGAAGGTAACCACCAGCGATTCGATCAGTTTATTAGCAGCCTCGTGCAGTATCTTTCATTAAAAGCGGATCAGCGTCCATTCCGGTTGCAGCATGCAGACCGGTTTATGGAAACAGAGCGGGTCGTCTTTACAGCCGAATTATACAATCAGGCTTTTGAAGCGGTGAACGATGGGGAAGTGAACATCATCTTCACGGATGGGGACGGCAAGGCTTATCCGTTTACGTTTTCAAGGACAGACAATGCGTATAGGCTCGATGCAGGCATCTTACCTGTGGGAAGTTACACATATCACGCAAAAGTAAATCGCGGTGGAGAATTGTTTGAAGACCGGGGACGATTTTCCATAGAGCCATTTGCTCTGGAGGCCGGTAATCTTACCGCCAACCACAATTTACTCTATACCATCTCTGCCAACACCGGCGGATCGATGTATTATACGGACCAACTGGTCGATTTATCTTCTACTCTACTGAACGACAGGCCACTGAAACCCGTAAGCTATAGCACAGAAGTCCTCAGCTCAGTTTTGAATCTGCGCTGGCCTTTTGTTTTACTCTTGCTCCTGCTCTCCGTTGAATGGTTTTTGAGAAAGCGGTCCGGATCGTATTAGGTCAGTTCAGCCACAAATTGATTCTGTATCATTTTGTTCTGACCATTTCAACACAACCCAAATATTATCTGGCAATAAATAATTTACCCGACAAATTGCCGCGATCGGTTTGTACAGAAACAATGTAGATTCCCGGAGCAAAATCAGCGGTTGAAATTTGAAAAATTTCAGTTCCTTTTATATCTGAACGCGATTGCCATACAATTTTACCAATGGCATCGTAAATCTGGATACGCTGAAAATTTCCTGAGACTTCCCCGGTGTCAAGCATTACAAAATCGCCCGCGGGATTGGGATAAAGTTGAAGATGGGCACCCAATGCTTCGGATGTGCCTGAAATGCCGGATAGACAAAATGAGGTGCTTTCAGAAGTTCCAAAATCTCCGCCTTCTGCCAGCATCTCTCCTGTTGCATCGGTTAGTTGGTAAGATCCTTGCCCAAAGCCACAACAGATGCCATCATTTGCAGAATCGAAAATGGTGAATTCGTAACAAGCATTTGGTTCCAGACAAAAAGATTGGTTGACGGGATCGTCGCCCGATGTGTATGAGCCACCTGAATAAAGAATATCTGTGTCAGCAGTGATTTGCCAGGTCGTTTCATTTGGATAATTATCTAAATCTATGAACAGCCCAACTTCAGCAGCATTCTCGAGAGCGATAAAGGCCAGGGAAGCTGCATTGCCCTGCGTATTGAGATCCGTTCCTCCGTTCACTGTATTTACGTAAACAGCGATGCTGTTTTCTCCAGGTTCAGGCATGATGGTCCCAATTTCTAAGGTAATTGCCTGCTGCGGTGCGATGGTCCCTTCCCTGGTATATGTCTGAACGTCGCCCTCATTGATGGAATAATCGAGCAAAATCGACGTTACCGGCAATAAACCAACATTAAAGACAAAGAGCGTAACAGGAAGAGGATCCGTATTACATTGTATAGTTGAAATATTTTGAATTGGTCCGAGCGAAATATCATTGTCAACCAGGCTGGCAGAGCATGAATTACTCACCACCAAAGTGCCTGTATTCGCAGGATCCAACCAATCGCGAAGACGCGAAGAAGCCGAATTTTCAAAATCCCATGCCACACCGAAGCGACCATAAAAATCATGCTGTCCATTATTGACCGTGCCAGCACAAGCCGCCGCTCCTCCGGATAACATTCCTATCACCCGGCCGCTTTGATTGAACAAGGGTGAACCTGATGAACCACCTTCGGTCACGCCCAATTCCCACTGATCAATGTACCAGGTTTGATTTACAAACGATCCAATGGACTGATGATAAGGCGCATCTTCCTCAAAACAAATCTTTTTTACATTTCCGCCAGGATGATGGATGCCGTATGCCGAAAGGACTGATGCCTCATTGTCAGTGGCATCCCAGCCGTTGTAACAGACATTAAAACTTGCCGGCGGGGGATTGTTTAACAACAGCAATCCAAAGTCGCTCTCCTGACTGCTCGCAACGAGCGTGGCTCCCGATACACTTTGACTGGTAGGCCCGGTATTTCCTACACATTCAGGAGCTTCATGGTTAAAGTAAAATATCCAGTTTCCCACGTTTCCGAGGCAATGATTGGCGGTGAGAAAATAGGGTGTACCATCCTGAAGGACATTGTTAACAAGTGAACCAGTGCAAAGACCGTTATTCCCTACTACGATAACTGCCACTGATTGGATCTGATCGCCGTAAGGGTCCCCTTGAGGGCAATTGACATTGATGTTGCAAGGACCGGAATTCCCGAAAGGGCCTGACTTTTCTTCCGTCAGGCCTTGCACTGAACGATAGCCGTGGGTGACAGTGTTGATATGCAGGGATCCCTGTCCTGCAAAGGCTGCGGGTTCATGGTATTCGATGACGACGTTTTCACCCATGACAAAGCCGACACCGAGAGAATTGTTGTGATCTGCATTTTCATTGTTGAAACTACCTTTTAATTGTTTTCTGTCCGCGTCATACACGAACACTTTTCCGCCTTCCGGCAAAATATACTGATCAAACACGAAGTTGATACTTATAGCACCAGCCGCATGTATACCCATTCGCCAGATGCGATCTCCATTTTCCAAAACGGACCAGTCGCCATTGTTGTTGATATCCAAATCGGTGGGAATATTGACGCCAAACCGGTAGGGTATTTCCTTTTGCAAATCATTGACAGCATCTTCGCGTTGATAAGCGGCCACATCTACAGCAGGCATTGCACGGAATGATACTTGAGGAGCAATTTTGGAATTCCAGTTGTGTGGTTGACCGCCGTGATCAATTTGGGCGGAGATTTGAAAAGTGAGGACGGACAGAGCCAGGCAGGTAGCAAATTTTTTCATGAAGCGTTTAATAATTATATTCCAGCGTTTTGTTTGTATTTGTCAATACGAGCAGCACTTTGTTTGTACCCGCATACTGCACAGGGCGGAGATCAAAATAGCGCTTTTCGTCAATGATCGACCGACAATCGTCGGCTTTTCGGTCATGAACCAAAGTAATTTTCAACTCGGGTGGATAAGTGGCGGTGTAATCTCCTTTGGTGACAACTTGAAAATCATGCTCGCCACATCCACCTTCGTATGATACATCGATTACGAGAAAATCCCCATGTTGTTCGGCAAACATGACTTGAATGCGTGACTCGGGAGAAGTCATTCTCACAGTGGGACTAAAGATTACCGGAGGCGCGTAATCAGGCAGACTGGCCTGTGCACGTTCCATGGAGCCACATGCCAACCAACATAAAGTAGAAACAAGGCAAATCCCTAAGAATTGAATTCTCATGCCCGTAAAAATAAGAAGTATAAGTTGATTGAGCGTGCTAAAAGTATTTTGAGGAGTTGGATTCTCAACTTAGATGCAATATTGATCGGAGAAAATAAAAAAAACCGCCACACTCTTAAATGTGGCGGTTGTGATACTTTAGTTTTATTGAATGCTCAATTTTTTCTCAAGGTCTTCGAGGTATTTTCGAAATTGCTTGTCTGTTTCCTGGAGATTATTCACGGTACGGCAGGCGTGAAGAACTGTAGCATGGTCTTTTCCACCGCAGTGCATGCCAATGTTGGCAAGGCTGCTCTTGGTCATTTTCTTGGCAAAGTACATGGCAATTTGACGGGCTTGAACCACTTCGCGTTTACGGGTTTTTGACTTGAGCAATTCGATAGGCAGATCAAAATAATCGCAAACAACTTTTTGGATGTAATCGATGGAAACTTCGCGGGCCGTGTTTTTTACAAACTTATCGATCATCTGCTTGGCGAGATCGAGGGTCACCGGCTTTTTGTTCAGCGATGAATGGGCAATCAGTGAGATAAGCGCTCCTTCAAGCTCGCGAATATTGGTAGTAACGCTGTAAGCGAGGTATTCCGTTACTTCCTTTGGAAGTTCGATTCCATCCGCATACATTTTTTTCTCGAGGATTGCGATGCGTGTTTCAAGGCTGGGCGTTTGCAAATCGGCGGAAAGGCCCCACTTGAAGCGTGATAAGAGTCGTTGTTCAACCCCTTGCATTTCCACGGGTGCCTTGTCGCTGGTGAGAACGATTTGTTTTACTGTTTGGTGCAGGTGATTGAAGATATGGAAAAACATGTCTTGGGTCTTTTCTTTTCCCGCAAGAAATTGCACATCATCAATAATCAGCACATCGATCATTTGGTAAAAATGACTGAAATCGTTCACATTGTTGTTCTTTACCGCATCGATAAACTGATGGATAAATTTTTCCGATTCTACATACAACACCGTTTTGTTTGGGAAACGATTTTTAATCTCGATTCCGATAGATTGTGCAAGGTGTGTTTTGCCAAGTCCCACTCCACCGTAAATAAGCAGTGGATTAAAAGCCGTTCCACCTGGATTTTTTGCGACAGCAAAACCCGCAGATCGCGCCAATCTGTTGCAATCTCCTTCCACCAGATTGTCAAAAGAATAATTGGGCTTCAGGTTGGAGTCGACATTGATCTTTCGCAAACCTGGAATCACAAATGGATTTTTGATCTGTTTGCTGCCAAAATCCATGGGAGCGGAAAGCGAGGGATTTTTGATTGCCCGCTTGTTGGATGTTGGAATCTTGACCGTATAAGGACTGGAGCCATTGTAGCTGTTTTCCATGATGATGCTGTATTCCAGCCTTCCTTCATCACCCAATTCTTTCCGAATAATTTTCTTCAGCAGATGGATGTAGTGTTCTTCCAACCACTCATAAAAGAATTGAGATGGAACTTGAATGGTTAAAACCTGGTTGTCCAGTTTGATCGGTTTGATGGGCTCAAACCAGGTCTTGAATCCCTGAAGACTCACATTGTCTTTAATCAGGGCAAGACAACTGTCCCACACTTCTTCGTGTTTGTTATTCATTGGTTAATACGTCTAAAATTAATTGCTATTCCTTGATATCCAAAGAAGCAAATTACCCATGCATGAATGCTTCTTTGCGGGACAAATATTTGGAGAAAAAAGTTAAAAAAAAAGCCTCGAAGGTATTGCCAGAATTAAAAGTTTTACAGTTGTCAATTTTTTTCGAAAGCCTCGCCAATCCTCGTTTTCTGGCATAATTTTTACTATTGCGCATTCCGGAAATAACCGTAACTTGCCTCAGAAAAATGGTTTTTCTGATCGTAATCATTTAGACATCACTTCCGTGTCAACCAACACTTGCACCTTTGGTTTCCTATCCGCGATTTAGCGCTTTGCTGGCTGACAAAAAATCTTCTTGGCAGAGACTATTTTAAACTTTTTATGCCACCTATAATCCGAATTCAATTTTCTGTTGTAAGGTATAAATTTTCTTGTCGTAACCAAATCAAAGTTTTCCAAAATGACAATCTCCTTTTCCCGGCAGGGCTGATGTATATTTGTATGCATGATATCAAACAAAACGAAAATAAGGGTGCGCTATGCAGAAACAGATCAAATGGGTTATGTCTATTACGGCAATTATGCCCAATATTTTGAGGTAGGTCGTGTGGAACTGTTGAGAAGTTTGGGTATCAGTTACCGTCAGTTGGAAGAATCGGGTGTGATACTTCCGGTGCTGGATTTCAACATTAAATACCACAAACCGGCGCGTTACGATGAAGAACTTACCATCATTACCTCTATGCCATCGCTCCCGTCGGTAAGAATTTCATTTGACTACCAAACCTTGAATGCCCAGGGTGACCTGCTCAATGAAGGACATACCACCCTCGTTTTTGTAAACAAAGAAACAAATAAGCCAAGGCCATGCCCGGCCAGCATTATTGAAAATATACGGGCCAAACAAAACCCCATTTGAAAAATATACTTTGCTTGTTTTGCGCGGTTGTGCTGTTTTATGCCTGTGCGGATAAACCACAATCAGCACGCACATTTAAACCTGAAGATTTTCAACCCCGGTTTGAATCTCAGGTAAGTTCCGTTCCCTTTCCATTGCATATCTCTTTTGTGGAATTGGAAGAACTAATTAATCGCGCCTTGCCATTGATGGTGCTCGACGATAGCCTTTACGATGGTGGACAGGTAGAAAACGTCAAAATTCAGTTGAAAAGAACAGGGGATGTGAAGCTAAAGCGAAAAGGAAACCGCCTTCATTTGCGCGTACCGCTGGAGGCAGATGTGCAACCGCGTTTGTCCAGGTCTATCCTGGGAATCAACTTTTCTGCTTCGCCCAAAGTGAAAGCGTCATTCTTCCTGAATATGACTACTACTGTGGACTTTAGTGAAAAATATGAAATCATTACAGATCTGAAAGTGGAAGAAATTGAATGGATTGAATCTCCAAGTCTTCGGGTGGCTTTGTTGGACATCTCGATTACCAAAGCTGTGGAGCGATTGCTTGAGGAGCGTGGATCTCAATTGGAAAAAGGTTTGAATGCAGCGGTGAAGCAAAGCGTAAATCTGACAAAGCCGATAGCCAAGATCTGGAAAGACATGCACAAGCCCGTGCGGATCAATAAAAAATTTCAGGAGGCCTATCTGATTTCCCAGCCCGTTGGTTTGCAGTTGGGAAGCGTGGAAATCGAAAATGATGGTTTACTGGCGTGGCTCGAGCTTGAAGCTTATATTACCACATTTGTTGGGGCTGATACGACCCATGCCGAAGCGGCCCCGCTTCCACCGCTTCTGCATGCAGATTCCATGAGAACTGATTTTGATATCCACTTTTATGTCTCTATTCCACTGGGCGAAGTAGGAGAAATTTTAAGAGAAGAATTTGCTGGAAAGGATATCGACGTTTCAGGAACGATCCTGCACATCAAACACCTCGAGTTTCACACAACACCCGATAAACTTTTGGTTGAAGCAGACATTACCAGTCCGGCGACGGCCGCCCTTCTTTTTGAGGGTTCAGTTCTTTTTGATCCTTTTGATACAGCGGTGGCCGCGACTGATTTTGAGTTTCTTTTGCTGGAAGGCAATGACATGGCTTACGCAGCGGATGCTGTATTACATCAGATTGTGCTCGACGCCATCGGGCACGAATTCAGATTGCCTCTCGGAAATCTTATTCATCAGTTGGCTCCTTTGGTGGAAAATGCCATAGAAAAAGGCAAACTTGGGGAAAAGATTTATCTGGGCCTGGATTCCGTCCACCTCGAACCGACCATAATCATTCTCCGACCGGATACCATCCTTCTCAATGTTCACGGAACAGGCAAGGCAAGGCTTCATATTCTGGACCTGAAAACACAGAAAAAAGCCGCTTAAAACTATAGGAATCGGGATGTAACATTTAAAGCTCTTTCAGCAGAATTTCATAAAGCGCAATCATCGCTTCAATATCCGATTTGGCAACTTTTTCTCCCGGCTGGTGATAATTGTCTTCTGGTGGCCCAATGAAACACCAATCCCAGGAATAACTGCTCATTTGAAGCGAGATGCCGTCGCTTCCACCAGCATTTTCCACCTCTAATTGATGCGGGATTTCATGGGCTTTGGCCATGTCTATTATTCTTCGCACAAAAGTCTGTCGCGGAATGCCTCGATCGCGCATGGAAATAGCCACACCTTTGTGATGCCTGATATGTGGCGCCAGCAATGTAACATCCGAAATCAAAGCCTGCTGAATACTGAAATTTTCCTGCAAAAATCTTCCCGCAAATTGCGCTGCTCCACCTCCCACCTCTTCATAAGTAGAAAATACCAATGCGCCATGTTCCATGGTGTGTGCTTGCGACAAGGCATTGAATACGCCCAGGCGATTGTCCAAATAGGCGCTTTTTATAAAATTTTTGGATTCTTTCCAATCCGGCGCGTAGGTCAGTGTGGTGCCGGGATCAATACTTCTCTTTGACTTATAAAAATACTTCTCTGCCGGTAAAGCCTCGTTTTTGGTCTTTTTGGGCTTTTCAATTTCCAATGTGCAGGTAAAAGATCCCCGACTGTCTTCCCCCACCAATACAGACCCAGCGCGCGCTTTTGGGTTACCGATTTTCACCAATTCCTTTTTGTGAGTGACACAATATCCCACCGAATCGAGGTGCGCAAATACGGCAGTTCGGGGTTCCCCAAATACAGCGATTACCATATCCTGAAAGCCCGGACCGGAAAACACCTGCGGCACAGTCTTAAAATCTTTGTTGTTTACAGCGAGATATTGGAGGATGAAGTTTTGCATTCTCCCTTCATCACCAGCAGTGGCCGGTATACTGCACATCTGCTGTAAAATTTCGTAATTCATCAGTAAATTCCTAAAAAGTTGACGCCAATATCGATAAAAGGCTGGAATGCTTCCTTAAATATCTGCGTCATCTCCGGATTTATCTGAACCTTCACATTACAATCTTCGCGAAAATCGGTATCGTAAAGTTCCCATCCATTGATCCGCATGATCAACATGACATCACCAGACAATTCGTATCCAAAATGCAAATGATAATGCGCATACAAATGCTGTTCTATAATGATGGCCTGTTCGATGGCTTGCTGCGCCGCAGTGCGATAGGCATCAATGAGACCCCCGACCCCCAGTTTTGTACCGCCAAAATAGCGCACCACCGCAATCAACACATTGGTGAGATCGTATTTTTCGATTTGCCCCAGAATAGGCATTCCCGCTGAATTGTTGGGTTCACCATCGTCATTGGCGCGAAAGAGCAACTTATCGGCTCCGAGGCGCCATGCGTAACACACATGTCGGCTGGCGTGGTGTGCTTTTCGCAAATCTTTGAGCTTCAAAGCAATTTCTGATTCATCTTCAACATGCCATGCAAACCCAAAATGTTTGCTCCCTTTCACTTTGTAGAGACTTTCGCCTGGCGTCTGAATGGTCTTAAAGGAATATTTCATTGATTCGACAAGGTTAAGAAACCAATCGCCACAAGGGAAAGTATGATTCCCCATCGGTTTTTCGCCGAAAGGCGCTCCTGAAAAAACGCATAACCGACCAGTGCCGAAAGTGCCACCACGCCCATATTGTTGGCAGGAATGGCACTTGATGTATCAAAAGTGTCACTTCCCAACACCTTCAGGAGAAAATAGATAGAGCCGTAGTTGACCATGCCGAGCAGGGCTCCTGCCAAAATGGATCTGCCATGGAATTTTTCCTTACCGGAAAACAATCGAAAGAGCAGTACAACACTGCCGAGGATGGCCGCCAGTGCGAATGGTATGGGGATGAATTGTTGGTAAGCACTGTCCGATTGTAAGTGGGTTTTTTCAGCTATTGCCAAAAGCAGGTCCAAAAGCCCGCTACCAACAAACAGGATGATGGGCAGCCATATCACCCCGGCTATTTTCTGACTTGGTCCTGACCTGGCGGAAGCCAATACCACTGCCAGCACTCCAATCAAAATACCGGAAACTTTCAATACACCAGCGGTTTCTGCGGGATCGGTAAGGATAAAGAACAAGGCGGGTATGACCATCGACATTTTACTGGCAATCGATGTGACAGAAACGCCGTGCGACTGACTGGTGAGCGCCATAATATAAAACAGGGAGATGAAAAGAACGCCCACTACAGCTGCGATTCCCAACCATGGAACACCCAAATCGAATGTGCCATACCCGTTTGCATTGGCATACCAAAATCCAAACCCAGCCGCGACAAAATAATTGAATACAATGGCCTGAAAAGTATGGATATGGAATCGCTTGAAAAGCTTAAAAATGGCATAGATAGCCGTGGAACAAACAATGCTCAGCGCGAGGAAAATCATATCCGAAAATATTGGAATATCTGATCGCGGCCATAATTTTGCCGGGAAGTGGCACTGACAGACAGGAGCGGGGCTTTTAAGCCGGAGCGGAATGTAGCGTCAGAAACAATTACACGCGCTTCGTCCCAAAGGCCTGCTTCGATGAAAGATTGCAAAGTTTGAGCCCCACCTTCTACGAGTACAGAAGTAAGACCCCGTTCGTATAGAACGCGCGCTGCTGTTTCGGGCAGTGTTTCGTTGTTTTTACCCATCATCCATTCTTCCTTTCCGGAAATTTTTTCATGCACATTATTTATGATCCAGATGGGCTGGCTGTCGCCAAAAACAGCTGAAGATTGGGGCAATTCACCTTTTTGCGAAAGCGCAACCCGCAAGGGAGATTTGCCAAACCAATCGCGAACGGTCAGCTTCGGATCATCATTGCGAATGGTTCCCGCACCGACAATGATCGCTTCTTCTTCGCTGCGCCATTTGTGAACCA
>JBBSDD010000020.1:0-14087 GCA_038249755.1 Flavobacteriales bacterium
AAAATTATTCAGTTTGATGAGAAAACCTTACCTTCACGTCTCAGTACTGACCAACGTAACTATTTTATGAATAAGATACTCGTAATTGACGACGAACTTGATATTTGCCTGATTCTGCAAAGGTATCTTACGAAACATGGGTTTGAAGTAGCCATTGCAAACACTGGAAAAGATGGGCTTGCCTCGATAAAAAAAACCCGTTTTGACCTAATAATTTCCGATTACCGCCTTCCTGACTTCGATGGATTGTCACTTTTGAAAGAAATTAAGAAAGAAAGGCCGCAGGTAAAAGTGATCATCATCACAGGATATTCAGATATACGAATGGCAGTGGAAGTGATCAAGTACGGCGCCGTAGACTATATTACAAAGCCTCTATATCCCGAGGAGTTATTGAATTTGATCAGGGAAACACTCGATGGAGCCGAACAGTCTGAAAATTTAGAGGTTCAAAAAGCTCCCCGTGCCAAATCGAACGCACCCAAAAGTGGAGAAACACCTTATATCATTGGTTCCAACGCCGCGTCCAAAAAAGTCTATAAAAACATCCAATTGGTTGCTCCTACCCCAATTTCGGTAATCATAACCGGTGAGACAGGTACAGGAAAAGAATATGTCGCGAGGGAAATTCACCGGTTGAGTAACCGAAGCAATGGTCCTTTTGTAGCAATTGATTGTGGAGCCTTACCGGAAAATATTGCTGGAAGTGAATTTTTCGGGCACGAAAAAGGAGCCTTTACGGGCGCCGTGCAGACCAAAGATGGAAAATTCGTTCATGCCAATGGCGGAACCATCTTTTTGGATGAAATTGGTAATCTGAGTTATGAGATTCAGGTCAAATTGCTACGGGTTTTGCAAGAGCGTCGTTTTACAAGAATTGGCGGCGATAAGGAATTAGAAGTTGACGTGCGTGTAATTACTGCGACAAATGAAAACCTGAAAGATGCCATCAAAAATGGACAGTTTCGGGAAGATTTGTTCTTTCGATTGAACGAATTCAATATTACCCTTCCAGCGCTGCGACAACGCACCAATGAAATTGAAGATTTCGCTGCCGAGTTTATAGAAAAAGCCAATATTCAATTAGAAAAAGATGTGAAAGGCATCGATCCGGAAGCGTTAGACAAACTAATGGCTTATCCCTGGCCAGGTAATTTGCGGGAACTGAAAAACGTAATGAAAAGAGCGGTGCTGGTTTGCAACAATTCGCTCATTGACTGCCAGAGTCTACCAGACGAAATCGTTCATTTTCATATGATGACTTCAAGCATTTCATCTTCCACCTCGCCATTGAAAGCCGCGTCGGAAGAAGCAGAAAGGGAACAGATTCTAACCGTGCTCTCACAGACAGGTTATAACAAATCAAAAACTGCTCACCTTTTAAACATAGATCGTAAGACACTCTATAATAAATTGAAACATTTTGGAATCTAACAGCGCACACTTTTAGCATGCCCATCAGAATTCTATTAATTTCTCAGAGTGTCGTTTTCTATGATGAAATAGGTCGGGCTCTGCTAGATTTTGGTGAAATTCCGCACAAACTCATCAAAAAAACCACTTTCGACAGCAATATCGGGGAGCAGGATCTAATCATACTAAATGATCCGGCTGACTTGAAACAAGTAATTGCCTACTTCGAAATTCTTTTTGAAAAGAAACTTAAAGATCCGACCATCATTTTTATCTCGGATATGGAAGTTATGCAGGATTCAATCAACGCAAACTTTTGTTCCCCTTTAACGATAAAGTATCTTACCAAGTCGAAGTTTGATCTCAAACACCTCAATAGTTGCATAGTACATTCCATCAATCTCACAGAAAACCGCAGAACGCAGCGTTCCAATCAGAATCACTACCGTTCACTATTTGAGGTATCAATGGATCCGGCATTCATTCTTGACAAGGAATGGAATGTTACCAAGGTGAACGAGGCTTTTTTAAATTTTCTTGGTCAACAAAAAAAGGACATATTAAATAAGCCTTTTGCCAATATTTTGATTAATCAATCGGATCTGGACATATTACATCAACATTTCAACATATTTCCTCTTAACAAAGCGACTGAAACGGTAAGGATTAAACATCCAGGAAAAAGAAAAGGATCGCTTATCCATTTAAAACTCGTCGCCAATTCAGAAAATTCACATCCTGGACAGGAAGCCACATCAAGCATTACCGGTTATAATGGGACCTTCATTGATATCACCTCCCAACGTCAGATGGAAACAGTCAAACTTCAGACGGATAATCTGGCTATGACTTATAGGCTGGCGCGCAGCCTTGCGCACGAAATCCGCAATCCTCTCACGAATGTTACCTTGGCTATTGATCAACTTAAGGACGAAGTTGTAGAAGGCGATTTAGACAACTTAGAATTGTACTTTGGAATTATTGACCGAAGTATAAAACGAATCGAAGTCCTGATAGAACAATTGCTCAAAGGAGCCGAACGAAAAACCCTGAGTCGTGAAGAAACGGATATCGTCGCCCTGACGAAGGAAGTTTTACTGGCATCCATTGATCGGCTGAAGCTTCGCCAAATTGGTCTTATTCGGAATTTTGAAACCGAGGAGTTTATTCTCTCATTGGACCGTGAGAAAATTAAAATTGCTATTTCGAATCTCATTACAAACGCCATTGAGGCAATCGATGAAAAGGTAGATGGCTGTATCACAGTTGGTAGCTGCGTGGAAGATGATCACGTTTACATATTTATTCAGGACAACGGAATTGGGATCGATCCTTCGGTGATCGACAAATTATTCACACCATTCTACACTGGCAAAAAGAAGGGCATCGGTTTTGGACTTACCAGCGCTCAATCTATCGTTTCGGAGCATGGGGCAGTCATTGACGTGGAAAGTACCAAAGATAAAGGTACCACCTTTAGTATAGGATTTCCTTTGGTAAAAGCAGATCAAACCGATCAATCAAGCTAGAAATTGGCGTATGAATAGTTTATTGACTGTGATCATTGAATTTCAAGAAGCCGCGACGCGAATTACAGAAAAACTGGCCACATGGGCCATGGAATTAATCGAGATGATTCCAAATATGGCCGTTGCCATTTTGGTCATTCTTATTTTTTTCATTATCGCCCGTTTGCTTCGAATGGGAATCCGAAAAATAAACCGCAGTGCTGTAGCGGATCGGGGGATCATGCATTTAATAAGCAATTTCGTTTTTTTTATCGTATTTGGTCTGGGAATATTTATGGCCCTGAGCGTTTTACAACTCGATAAAACTGTAACTTCATTGTTGGCCGGGGCGGGAATCATTGGTTTGGCGCTTGGTTTTGCTTTTCAGGAAACTGCGGCCAACTTTCTTTCCGGGGTGCTCATGACTATCAGAAAGCCAATTACCCTGGGAGATTTAATAGAATCAAATGGAATTACAGGGTATGTAAAAGAATTAAATTTACGGGCTACTGTTCTCGAGAATACAGAAGGACAAGACATTATTATCCCTAACAAATCTGTTTTTTATAGTGCGATTAAAAATTATACCGTCAATGGTCGCCGCCGCATTGATATTGAAGTTGGCGTGTCGTATGGAGAAGACCTATTCCGGGTGCGCGATATTACACTCGACTGCATAAAAAATGTTGAAGGTATTATGACAGACAAAAAAATTCAATTATTCTATACAAAATTTGATAACAGTTCCATCAATTTTGTTCTCAGAGTTTGGACAGCTGATACAGCGCAAATCAATTATTTTAAAATTCGCAGTGAAGTTATCATGTCGATTAAGGCAGCTTATGATGCGAATGGCATCACGATTCCATTCCCAATTCGTACGCTTGATTTTGGTATCAAAGGTGGAACGAAATTGAATGAAATGCTGAAAGACTCTAAAAATGATCCCGTGCAGCGGAATCAGGTTAATGAAGTTTAATTCATACCCAAATTGGGGTGAAAACTTCTCAGATCACCGTATAAATTGAAATTATTAACCTTAAAACTCAGCCTGGAGGGCTTTGGCCGCATGTTTGCCTAAAACCTTTTATAACAATAAAACTCAAATATCATGGATAACTTAAGGATATCAGGAAACTGGAAAGAATTGAAAGGTAAATTGAAGCAATCGTACGCCAGTTTAACGGACGATGACTTAAAATACGAAGAGGGCAAAGAAGACGAATTGGTTGGCCGCCTCGAAAAAAAACTGGGTAAGTCAAAAGACGAAGTTCGTAATATGCTTAAATAATACTGCGATCCCTTGCTACTCAGGAGCGCTTTATAAAAGATCCACCCTTGTGGATCTTTTTTTATTTACTCATAAGAGCGAAATGTGCAAAATGAAGATCAATTTGAAATAAAAATAGATGCGTAAAAGATATTGGTTCCTAATTGTTCTGCTTGTGATAACCGCAGGCACATTATTTTTTATAAGATCCTGGACTCCGGGACAAATAGAAATTGATATCAAACAGGTGAGGACTTCAATAAAAAATGACACTTTACACGCTACCATTCTATTGGAAAATAGAGCGTTGTCTAAATTGAGCAGATATACAGAGTTTATCAATTTTACAGTGACATTGGATACGTTTCAAGTAGCACAGGGAAAAATAAATTATACCAAAAAAACAGATTCCGTAAATTTCGTGCGGATTCCCGTACATCTTTCCATCAAAGATATGCAAGCCGTAATAAACGTCGAAAGTGATTCAGCCTTGCTCACAATTCATACAGACATCGCTAAAATGGTTCCGGTCATTGGGTTGAAAATATGGGAAGGAGAAAAAAGGATTCGAATATTTCGGCCCAGGCCTTTGAAGTACAAACAAACCGGAATTTCAGATTTTAGTAACCAGCGAGATACCATTCGCTTTATTCTGGAAGGTTTTATCCAGAATCACAATCCCATTGCAATCACACTGCTAAAAACTACGCTTAGCATGCGTATAGATGATCGTTTTACCGCATACGTCGCAATGCCACCAAACCTGAATATCCCACCACGAGACAGTGTATTTGTAAAAACGAATATTGAAATACACGATTTTAAGGTTCTGAAAGATGGTCTTGCTATACTTTTCTCCAGGGATGCAATTCCATATATAGTGACTGGCGATATTACACTCCGACTCGATTCCGTTGATATTCTTGAGCCAATTGAGATGGATGTTATTCATACGGGAAACATCTCGCTTTCACCATTTAAAAAGAAAGATTAATCAAATTGTTTAATACCGTTCGCAGTTTATTATGACTCAAATCTGCGTTCACTGAATGCCCACAGAATGTGCACATCATTCCCCAAAGCAAAATCCCAACACAGAATTTCAGTCCATCGAAAAGGATCATAATGTACGAATTGTCAAATAATTATGTGATACAAAAGAATAATTGTTGTACAAACTAAGATTCAGGCTTTCCTTTTGCTTCACATAGAATAATACAAAAAAGTTAAGTCATGAACATCAAACAAATTTTATTTTATGTACCCAGCCTCTTGCTTTTCTGGGCATGTGAAGCAGGTCCCAATATTGACGAGAAGGCATATCAGGATCTGGAATCTTACGTGAAAAGTGTAGAAGATACTGTAGAACAGGGGGCGACAGTGAGTTGGCAGGAAATTGAAAGCAACTATCAAATTCTCCAGCGACAAGTGCAGCAGACTTTGGCCAGCACGAATCAGGAAGGCAACGCTGACAGCCAGGAAGAGTTAAGAAAACTGGAAGAAAGGTATCAGGAGAGTAAGCGGGCGTATGAAGTTGGAGAGAATCCGGATAGGTCATCTTCGTTCGATCAATATGATAATATGAATGATACAGTTCTCGGTTCTGACGGTAATCAATCTGAATATGTCGGGGATACCCTTAACCGATTTCCATAATTGATACGTTCCCAAAAACTTCAATTATCGAATAATCACATAATCACCAAAAGTTTTTTACTACGATTACAATTTAAATAACCCAACAAAAACAACAATATCATGAGTTCAAACGATCATTCTTCAGGAGCATCAAAAATTCTATTGGCATTCTTTGGTGGCATCGCTGCCGGAATCGCCGCAGGCTTTTATCTTAACAGCGAACATGGCCGTCATTTCAGACAAGATACCATGGAAAAGCTGAGCAGCTTTGAATCGAAAATTGAGGATAAAGTGAAATCGGCCTTTAAAAATGCCAAAGAAACGGCCAAGCAAACAGCTGCTTCCGTGGAAGATAAAGCACAAAAGTTTCAAAAGGAAGCGGACCGTACCAACGTATAATGTTGGTTTTCCGTCCTTTTTTGGGTTTTAGATCGAAGTTAGCAGCTGGTTTTCAAATGAAAAAGCGGTGAATTTAGTCTAAGCAAATTACTCGAAGCGATAAGTATTGACTATTCATAAAAGAAGACTCCCGACAGGAGTCTTTTTTTATTCCGTTCTTCGCAGAATCGTAGACTGAATTGAATTGATAGGTTACAAGTTTGAAGTATAATTAAAAAATAAATATGGAATTATCTGGTAAAATTGAGTTGCGCCAGCTTGAGGAAAGTGATTATGAAAGCCTTAAAATATCGATGATAGCCGCTTATGAAAACTGGCAGGCGTCGTATTGGAATGAAGCGCATATTTATAAACTAATCAGAAGTTTTCCTGAAGGTCAGATTGCCATATCTGTCGATGATCGCGTGGTAGGAAGCGCCCTTTCCATCATTATTAAATATGATGTTTTTGGAGATGACCACAATTACCGCGAAATAACAGGAGATTATAAATTTGATACCCACAATTCAAAAGGTGATGTACTATACGGCATCGATGTTTTTATTGAACCGGACTACCGCGGTTTGAGATTGGGTAGAAGACTTTACGATGCACGAAAGGAACTGGTGGAGAAATTAAACCTGAAATCTATCATTTTCGGTGGTCGTATACCGCATTATCATAAGTACCCTGAACTCTCTCCCCGCCAATATATAGACAAAGTTAAAAATAAGGACATCCATGATCCCATTCTCAATTTCCAGTTAAACAATGACTTCCGCATTAAGAAAGTGCTGAAAGATTATTTGGAAGGGGATAAAGAATCCCGGGACTATGCCGTGTTACTGGAATGGGGCAATATTTACTATGAAAAAAAATCTCCGAAACTCAGTTCGGGGAAAAGCATTGTCAGACTTGGGTTGATTCAATGGCAAATGCGATTGTACAAAGGCATCGAAGAGCTTTTCGAACAAGTGGAATTTTTTGTAGACGCTGTTTCCGGATACAAAAGTGATTTTGCACTTTTTCCGGAATTTTTCAACGCCCCTCTGATGGCGGAATACAATCATCTGTCTGAGGCCCAAGCCATAAGGAAACTTGCAGAATTCACAGAAGAAATCAGAGACCGTTTTCTTCAACTGGCTGTAGCATACAACGTGAATATCATCACAGGAAGCATGCCCCTGCTCGACGCAGATGGCAAATTGTTTAATGTTGGATTTGTATGTCGAAGAAATGGAACATATGAAAAGTATACCAAAATTCACGTGACGCCTGATGAATCCAAAGCCTGGGGATTGACCGGTGGAGATCAGGTAAAAATCATCCAAACGGATTGCGGGCCCATTGGCGTATTGATCTGTTATGACGTCGAATTCCCGGAACTGTCCCGGCTTTTGTCGAAAGACCAAATGCGCATCTTATTCGTGCCCTTTCTCACGGATACCCAGAACGGGTACTCCCGTGTGAGATATTGTGCCAGAGCCCGGGCTATTGAAAATGAATGTTATGTGGCAATCGCAGGTAGCGTCGGGAATCTACCGAAAGTGGAAAACATGGATATCCAATTTGCACAATCCGTCGTATTCACACCGTGTGACTTTTCATTTCCCACCAATGGTATAAAAGCGGAGGCTACAGCAAACACTGAAATGATTCTGGTTGCAGATGTTGATCTTGACTTACTTCGGGAGCTTCATCAATTTGGCGCCGTGCGAAATCTTAAAGATCGACGGGACGATGTATACATCCTCAAACGGACCAATGAGTAATTCAGAAATATGATGTGCTCCTATTACAACTTCACGATTTTTTCTACTGAATACATGTCACCTGCCTGAACCGAAAGGACATATATACCGCGAGGCAATGATCCCAGGCTAAATGAAATTTCTGCAGAAGACTGAAATGTGCGCGTTTCAACTTGTTTCCCCAAGGTATCGAAAATCCGGATGATGACGAAAGAGGTGAACTGACCCTTTAAATTTATACGGATTTCATTTATTGTAGGGTTGGGATACACACTGAAAAATTTGGAAGTCGCATCTGACGAGCTGAGATTGAGCAGCCAGTCGCTCGTCCATTTATACATTCCACTTCCATCTGAGGCCACGTTTGTACCGCCCCATCCGCTGGTAGACGAAAGAAAGTCAAGCGTATTGAATTGTGGATTTCCTTCCAGCACACCCCAGCTTTCTCCTTCATTGAGCGTATAAGCGATGACAGGTGAGGTCTCGGTATAACCGTCTGATATGATGTAGGCACCCTCCGTATCAGGGAGATATTTTACACTCCTTGCAGACGGATTTTCAGGCATCTCAATGATAGTCCATGTTTGACCACCATCAGTAGTTCTGGCTCCCTGTTGAGGCTGGAATGAAACAACAAGGCCATGTAAATGATCTCTGAAAGCAATCGATGCAAGTCCTGCCGAAGTTGTTGATCCGGGCAGCGGAGTAAAAATCGCATTCCAGTTGGCTCCCCTATCGATGCTTCTCATTACGCGATTTTGAGTCGTTGTAAACCAAAGCGTATCTCCCACAGCTGCATAACTGTCGTTTCCATCATTTGGCAGAAATTTCTCGCCGGTAAGGAAGGTAGGCAAGTTGATGGATAACAGTGCAGTCCAGGTGCTCCCGCCGTTTGATGTTTTAAAAATCCTGATAACATCATTGGATAAATTTCCGGTATTGGGACTTCCAAAAGCCACGCCCTCTATTTCATCGAAAAAATGCACATTCTGCACAGCCTGAAGAGGTTCATTAAATGGCCCTACCTGATTTACCCAGCTCTCACCACCATCGGTTGTGTGAAATATCACACTGTTCGATTGATTGGGATACCGCATCAGAACCACCCAAGCTATAGATTCATTCAGCGCAAATACCCGCAAGGGCATAAAAGTGTTTTCAAGTTCAGGCAGCAGGAAACTCGTCCACGTTTCGCCGCCATCAACTGTTTTGATCACATCTCCGGTGTTTAATTGAAATCCACTTATCGGAACCGCCCAAATCACATCATCCGACACGGCATCAATTGAGAAAATCGCTTTGGGTTCAGACGGACTGGGGGATAGACCAGAGCCCATACTCTCCCATTGTCCGTAGACAGAAACAGTCGCCGCAAAACATATGATCACGAGGAATAAGCATTTTAACATGCGCATAACACCTTTATTTGATACATCGAAAGATAGGCAAAAGTATAAATCCATATCAAGCCATGAGAAAATATTATACCACCTTTCCCGATCATAAGTTGGTTTTTCTACATAAAATGCCTCAGATTAAATTACCAAATAACTGACTTACAATATCTTTAATGAAATTTATATTCCATTCAACGTGAAATGAACACAGAACATATTTACTTCTATGCAGTTGCCTTTCAACTTAATTTACATCGAATGAGATGGTTTTATCATTGCAATCAAAATTTAATTATCTTTGACCCACATTTTTTAATTTAGATCATGAATAACGGAACAGTAAAGTTCTTTAATGAAGCCAAAGGTTTTGGTTTTATCAAAGAAGAAGGAACAAACAAAGAATACTTTGTACACGCCAATGGACTCATTGACGAAATCAGAGAAAACGATCAGGTAACTTTCGACCTCCAGGAAGGAAGAAAAGGTCTTAACGCGGTAAACGTTAAACAAGCATAACTTAACGTTTTGCCCATACTTACGTAACCAAAAAGCCCCGCCCAACAGCGGGGCTTTTTCTTTTGAATCAGAATATAAGGAAATTCGTACCCGGGTACACGTACGTCAATCAACACAGGCCCGGATCTCGCCAAGGCGCTTACGCGAAATCCGCATACGAAAGTATTGATAATGAACAGCTACTTCGATCTTGCCACCGTTTTTTATGGAGTGGAATATGGCATTAATCACCTGGGCCTCCGCCCGGATATCAAGAAAAACATCAAAATGACGTACTACAAATCAGGTCACATGATGTATGTGCACGAACCTTCTTTCGTGCAGTTTAAAAAAGACATTTTCGATTTTATGCAGGAATCTTCAAATCCCTGAGATTTTGATTCAGGCTGCCATCTGCGTTCCCCATCTAAATAAGCGCCAGGCGTTCGAGCATTTCACGAAAGTGAAATAGCAGTAGTTCAATATTTGAGCTTTTCATAGCGGTTGTGAATTGCCAGGACCAACACACCTATCAAAACTGCCACCACGGTGAGCACGGTGCTTACAAGCCCCTGTTGACCAAAGGATATCTTAATCAATACAGTACTGATCACAAACCCCGAGTTGCGAATTACCTGATGAAATTGATTGGTGTAAAGGAAAGAAACCAGCAGCAGAAGGACATCTGTAAGAATCAGGATGGTAAAAAAATCTTCAAAAAAGATGTTGTTCAGGTTGGCGAAATCGGCAGGTTCGGGTGTGCTGGCTAAGAAATTGATGAGGAGCCATTGTCCAAAATTGAAAATCACCAGACCAAAGAACAGTGGGACCAGTATCAAAGCAATGCCCTGTTTGATCCTTATAAAATTATCGAGATCCTTTTTTCTCAAAACTGTTATTTCCGCAACTGAACCTCTTCGCTGATTGAGCCAATAAAAAACGTAGATCAGAAAAAACAAGGCCAGACTCGCTGTGATATCGAAGGTAAATTGAAGGTCATCCTGCACCTGAAACCAATTGGATGTGAATTCGAGTTTACTGATATCGTTAAATATTTTTCGAATCACAATCAGCGTAATGATTTCATACTGCTTTCCGATATACTTGGATACGGACTTGGGAAGATAATAAACAAGTAGATAAACTTCGTAAAGAAGAATAAAGGAAAAGGGCGTGTAAATGGCGAAGATGGGGTTGCCGATGAGCTCTGAAAACGATTCAGGCATAACCAATCCAATGGAATTGAGACCGATCAGACCCAGGTGAATTAGAAAACCGGCGATAGCAATGACGACGATAATCACCTCGCCCCTATCCCGGCTGCGCTCGGAAAGAAGCCCCTCATACAATCGTGAAAAGAAAGCGGTTAGGTTTAGCATGATTGGAAAAAAATTTTTACACGTTGTAAACTGCAAATCATACACAGTTGTTTAAACGCAAAGGTGTGTACTATCTCAAACACGATGCATGCTTCAATTGGAAATACGGTGACAAGAAATCCTGCAGACCATCAAAAAGAACCCCGAAATCTAAGGAAAAAAAAACAATTTGTCTGATTAGATTGGAAGCCAGCAAGAACCATGTCTTATGGTAAAATGAACAGGATTCTGCGAACGAATGGACCAAATCCTTAACTTTGTCGAAATATGTAAATAACATAAAAACGTTTTACAGCCCACTTAAAATTATTTATCTCACCGATTTTATTCTTTATAGATGTCCGATAACAACAATTTAAAACTCCGAAGGGTTGGGGTCTTTTACGATGGAAATTATTTTTTACATGTCAGTAATTACTACAATTACGTTCATGAACGAAAGACGCGAATCAGCATAGCTGGACTTCACGAATTCATCCGTCATAAAGTAGCAGAAGCTGAAGGAGACTCTACTGGATTCAGACATTGTCAGATTGTGGATGCCCATTATTTTCGCGGTCGGCTCGCTGCCGGAGAAGCGAGTCAACGTGGCAATCAGCTTTATTTTGACCGGGTATTTGACGATATATTGATGCACGAAGGTGTCACAACGCATTATCTTCCCGTGCGGTCGACTTCCTCCGGTGTTAAATTCGAAAAAGGTATCGACGTTTGGTTGGCCCTCGAAGCTTTTGAGCAGACGTTTTATAAAAGATTCGACGTGGTGGTACTTATCGCTTCTGATGGCGATTACGTGCAACTTTGCCGAAAGCTAAATACCCTCGGAAGCAGCGTGATGCTGCTCTCGTGGGACTTTACGTTCACCGATGATTATGGAAACAACCGTGTGACACGCACCTCACAGGATTTGTTGAATACAGTGACCTATCCGGTTTCTATGCACGAAGTCATTGACAATCGCGTGGCCAAAGACAAATATGTCATCAACAACTTATTCGTTCCCAAGGAGAATAAACCAGCCGTTGACCGCGTCCTGGCCCCTTCCAAAGAACACGAGGCCGGTGTGCATGTCAGTGAAATTCTTTCAATGAAAACCGGATATGGTTTCATTAAGTTTCCACCCAATAATCTCTTTTTCCATTACCAAAATCTCAACGGCATTGACTTCAACGATCTTACCTCAGGAGATAAGGTACAGTTTGAAATCACAAAAAACGAAGATGGCGATGACGTAGCTATCAACGTGGAATTGGTGGGATAGTCCAGTCCGGGTTTTGAAAATTTTGTATACCCGAATGCTTCGGCAAAAGTAGACGTGCCCCAATTACAGGAATTTCCCATTCTCTGAATCGAACCTGTTAACTTTGCGCGCCCATGCGCATCGCTCAACACTACAAAATCAACCTCCAACTCGCAGCACCTGTGATGATCGGCCAACTGGGCCACATCATGGCCAGTGTGGCAGATAGTGTCATGGTAGGCCAGCTGGGCACCATTCCCCTTGCCGCAGTGGCTTTGGCAAATAGCATCTTTGCCGTTTTTATGGTTTTCGGCATCGGTGTCGCATTTGGCCTGACACCCCTCGTGGCATACGCCGATGGAATGAAGCGACAACATCTCCAAAGCGTATTGCTTCACCATTCTTTTTGGCTCAATTTGGTGGTCGGCTTACTTATTTTTCTTGTGGTTACAGGATTTGTTCCACTCCTTCCCTACCTCAATCAGGATGCAGCAGTAATACCGCAGACCGGCCCCTATCTGATCATCATCAGTGCTTCAGTAATCCCTTTGATGCTATTTCTAACCTTCAAACAATTTGCCGAGGGTTTGTCTCGCACCAAGATGGCCATGTCGGTAAGCATAGGCTGCAACCTGCTAAATGTTGGTTTAAATTATTTGTTGATTTTTGGCAAGTTCGGTTTTCCGGAAATGGGTATCAATGGGGCCGGTTGGGCTACACTCATTTCCCGAAGTCTCATGTTCCTATTGATGTGGTTGTACATACTGAAAGCCAAACGTTTCGCTAACTTCAACCTCCGTATTTTCACAAGGAAGCTAAAAATCAAAGTACTTCGCCGACTGCTTCAGGTTGGGCTTCCCTCCGGTTTGCAGTCCATCTTTGAGGTGAGTGCATTTTCTCTTGCGGCTTTATTTGCAGGAATGCTCGGTGCAAAAGCCCTCGCAGCCCACCAGATTGCCATCAATATTGCCAGTGTAAGTTACATGGCGGTTACCGGGCTCGGTGCCGCAGCGGCCGTTCGTGTAGGAAATCAAACGGGCAGAAGGGATGCGCAAAATCTTAGACTGGCTTCAATCACCATATTCCGCATGGCCCTTATTTGGATGGGATTTGCCGGCTTGGTCATTTTCTTTTTTCGCCATCAGCTCGCCGCTGCTTATACGAATGATCCGGATGTCCTGGCATTGGCAGCGCAAATGTTAATCGTCGTAGTCATTTTCCAACTTTCCGATGGCCTTCAGGCGGTTGGTCTGGGAGCGTTGCGGGGATTTACGGATGTAAAAGTGCCCACGCTCATCACTTTCATGGCTTATTGGGTGATCACATTGCCCTTTGCATATATATTATCACAATACACTCCTCTGGGAGCTATGGGAATATGGTACGCACTTGCCGGCGGACTCACGATCGCTGCCATTTTGCTTATAGCGCGGTATTACAAATTAATGGAACGTACTACGTCCAAATGGACCACAAAGACAGCCTCATTATAATCCGGTTCGGATCAAACTGTTGTTTATTGGCATCTGAACTGGTCTGAGCACCCGATAGATTTCGGATTGAATCCGCGTCCTGATATCCATCTTGGCAAGCTTGTTATTTTCAGCAGTGGGGTATA
>JBBSDD010000021.1:0-13370 GCA_038249755.1 Flavobacteriales bacterium
AGATAACCAAGGCGTGAATCTCACCCGCGACAAGTGGAGTAATCATCAACTGGTATACACTGCCAATTCCGCTGACCTTCAAACATTTTATCAACAGCTTAGAAACGAATTTAGCGCGATTGCAAAACAAATTGACAACACAGAAATCGAGCGATTAAAAGCAAATTACCAGCGAAATTTTAACGAACAAATTTCGCAGACCATCAGTGAGAAATTTGGTATCTCCATCCGCATGCCCCTGGATGCGGAAATTGCAAAATCTGCTGACGATTTCCTTTGGATTAAAAGGGAGCGACTAAAATATCTCGGCAACGAAGCCCATGAGATTGTTCAGGGCTTTTTCATTTATAAATACCCTTATACCAGCGATTCCGCTTTTACACAGGCAGAAATACTGGCACGTCATGACTCAGTGCTTCAGAAGCACGTGCCAGGTCCGCAACCCAATACATATATGACCACTGAATACCGCTATCCGCCAGTCTCTCAAGCTGAAATGATTAATGACAAATATGTGTTTGTAACACGCGGACTCTGGAGAACGGAAAATTATTTTATGGGTGGTCCCTTCATCACATATACCACCACAAATAAGAATGGTGGGGAAATCATTACAATATCAGGTTTTGTATTTGCACCAAAATTTGACAAAAGAGAATACATTCGGGAAGTGGAGGCACTATTGAGGACGCTCACTGTCAGCACCAAGTAGGCGAACGCTACGAATTGTTCATAAAATCAAATAAGAATCATTGTACTTGGAGCGGTTTTGGCTGTCTATATACCATCAAGCCTCCACTATGAATTACGATGATGTTCAGACTTATTTCAACCGCCATTGTCGGATCCGGTTGCGCTCAGGTAAAGAAATATTCGGTGTATTGTGGGAAGAACTCTCTGATACCGACAAAGCCATCTATTTCGCAAGCTACATCGAGCACAAAAAACGAATCTCTCGTCTCCACTCAGAACTCAACGCATTCCCTCCCCTGCGGGTCTCTTATGATGAAATCATCAATATTGAGCAAATCGACTTTTAAAGGTTATTTATTTGCTCTACCCGAAAGCTTCAATAAAAACGCATATTCCAGTGCTGCTTCTTTAAACCGCTCGAATCTACCAGACGCACCACCGTGGCCTGCTTCCATATTTGTGTGCAGCAGTAAAAGATTCTGATCCGTTTTCAATTCGCGTAATTTTGCCACCCACTTGGCTGGCTCCCAGTATTGAACCTGAGAATCGTGCAAACCAGTGGTCACAAGCATAGACGGATATGATTTAGCCTCTACATTGTCATAGGGTGAATAGCTCAACATGTAATTGTAGTATACACTGTCATTTGGGTTTCCCCATTCATCGTATTCGCCGGTTGTAAGCGGTATGGAAGAATCCATCATGGTTGTTACCACATCAACAAAAGGAACTGCCGCGATGACTCCTTTCCACATTTCCGGACGCATATTCACCACGGCACCCATAAGCAAACCACCGGCACTACCGCCCATCGCAAACAAGCCACCGTAACCCGTATAATTCTGCTCTACCAGATAGTCTCCGCAGTCTATGAAATCTGTGAATGTATTGATCTTTTTTAGCAGTTTTCCATCTTCATACCACTGCCTTCCCATTTCCTGACCCCCCCTGATATGGGCGATGGCATACGCGAAACCTCGATCCAGCAAACTTAAACGCGCCGATGAGAAGTATGCATCGATTGAATTGCCATATGAACCATATCCATAGAGTAACAATGGCTGCGTTCCATCTTTTTTATACCCTTTTCGGTAAACGATGGAAACCGGAATTTTAGTCCCGTCACGGGCATCTACAAAAATGCGTTCTGAAACGTAATTGTCTGGATTAAAATCGCCTATCACCTTTTGCTGCTTCAACAATTGGGCTTCTTTCAACAACATGTTGTAATCATAAACGGAATTTGGTGTCGTCAAGGAAGAATAACCATATCTTACCACAGGCGTGTCAAATTCAGGATTGGTACTGAGATAAGCCATATAGGCCGGGTCGGGAAAACTGATATAATGTTCTTCTGACGATTCTTTCCACGGTTTCACCCGCAATTGAGTCAGTCCATTGGATCGTTCATCCACCAACAGGAAATCTTTAAATATCTCTATCCCTTCAAGCAGCACGCTGTCGCGGTGTGCGATCACATCTTTCCAATTGGCTTTGGCTGGTGATTTTACGGAAGTGCGCGATAGTTTAAAGTTTTTCGCCTCGTAGTTATTGACAATGTAAAAATGATCCTTGTAATGCGACACACTATATTCCAAACCACGCGCACGGGGTTCAATAACCTGAAAAGCGTCTCCCGGCTTGTCGGAAGCCAAATATCGATACTCCGTTGACAGGGTGCTGTATGACGCGATAAATATATAGTCGTCTGATTTGGAGAGATAGGTGCTTACGCCAAAAGTGTCATCAGTTTCGTCGAATATCACCTGATCCTGGCTTACAGGTGTTCCCAGAACATGTTTTAGTACCTTGTTGGAACGCAGTGTCAACGGATCTTTTTGCGTATAATAAATCGTTTTATTGTCTTTCGCCCAAGCGACCGAACCAGTGGTCCCCTCAATCTGGTCAGCCAGAAACTCCCCTGTTTGCAAATTTTTAAACTTCAACGTGTAAATTCTTCTGCTGAGGGTATCTTCACCAAAAGCCAGCAAAATATTGTCATGGCTCACATCCATTCCGCCAGCATCATAGTAAGAAAATGGCTTTGCAAGCGCGTTCACATCAAGCATGATTTCTTCCTTTTCACTACCAATTGCCTTCCGGCAATGAAACGGATATTCCAGACCCTCTTCATAACGTGTGTAATACGTGTATCCTTTGAGATTGTATGGCACAGACATATCCGTTTGCTCAATACGCCCCTTGATCTCTTCAAACAATGTATCCCGGAGCGTTCGCACGTCGGATAATTGCTCCTCGGTGTAGGCATTTTCAGCATTCAGGTAGTCTATTACTTCCTGATTTTCCCTATCGCGGAGCCAAAAATAGTTATCCGTTCGGTCCTTGCCGTGCTCTGTAAAAACAGTAGGTTTCTTCTCAGCTCTGGGAAAATTCGTCATGGATTCGTCTGTATTATTATTGGTGGTATCAGCGCATTGATAACTGATGGCCGCTATGGCAAAGTAACCGGTTAGAATTGACAGCTGCTTGGTTTTCATGAGGTCGTGTTTGAAGTGCGAAAGTACAGTTTAACTTGGATTCAGCATCGTGCCGAAAATACTTCAATAAGAATTGGTAACGACTTAATATCACCAAGGCCCTCGAGATGCAATTGATAGTATTCTATAAGTCTGGTGAGAAGTTTTCTTCTCTGCACGTTACTGATAGAAAGCCTGTTGGCAAATTCCGCCTTTATCAGTAGACAAAATGAGACGCTCTCAGCTTCATCCATGGTATGAAGACTTGCATCCTGTGACACAACAAAAATCCCGTTCAATAAATCAAAGTAGGGACAGTTTTCTTCCTGTTCCGGATCCGGCATAAATCCAAGATAACGGGTCATTTTCATCAAAAAAATCAGATGGAAATCAGGTGAAAAATCGGATCCATTAAAGTAATTCAGGGAGTTTACGATGAATTCAAAAAGTTCTTCATCGCCCGATTCTTCGCGAAGTGATTTATACAACATCTCCGCAAGAAAAAGAGAGATTGGTATAGCTCCAGGATGATCATTGCCCGGGGCATATCCTGAACTCAGACTAATTGTAGAGGCAGTCTGCATCTGATTTTTTTCCCGGTACAAAAAGGTAATTTCTACCAGGGTAAGTGCCTGTAGTGAAGTGGTACGTGTGGAAGACCCCTTTTTAGTTCCCCCTCTTACCATAAAGGCCATCAAACCGTGTCTTTTGGTGTAAACGTGCAGGATAACAGACGAGCCGGTATAGGGAATCTTTCGCAAGACAAATCCTGACGTCGTGGTAAGCATTATCTGATCACCATAATTTTGCTCACACAGGTAGACTCCCCTTCTCCATCACTTGATAAGGCAAAATATACACCGGTGGCAACCCGCTGGTTGTTCAGGTTTTTTCCATCCCAAATAGCAACTCCGCCATTTGATTTGGTAGCGTAGACAAGATTGCCTCTCACGTCCGTAATTCGCACGTCTGTGTCTATCTTCAACCCAGTGATCGAAATAGGTCCTGTATATGTTTCGCGCACAGGATTGGGGTATACCGATGTGCAGTCATTGCTTACGAATCCTTCACGCGCATCAGAAGTATAAGTCATTACGCCATCTTGTGTCGCAATGTGAACATCACCTGTGCGGGGATCTATTTCGATGTCATTGATAATATTGTTCAACAAAGGACTGTTTTCCTTTGTAAAGCTTCTTATCTCTTCAGTTCCATCTGCCGACATAAGAAAAAGACCTGAGCCAAATGTTCCAATCCACTTTCTATTGGCACCATCTACTGCAATGGCACTGATCAATTGCGTTTCAAACAAAAATTGAAATATCCCATCCTGCTCAACAAGAATTTGCCTGGCATCGCTCGGATTGTCGCTAAAAACATCGAAGGGTGAAAAGAATACTGCAAGACCATCGGAAGTCCCTACCCAGATCTGTCCATCCAGATCTTCAGCGATACAGAAAACATCGGCCGTTGGCAACCCCCCCGACCCAGTAGCTGCATTCAAGACGCGGACATCGAAATCGTCGTCATCAATATTTTCCTTTTCGTGGAAAACGACAAGTCCATTCTGGTTTATAATCATCCATTTGTGCCCATCTCTGTTGATGATCATATCAACAACCGCGCGCTCCTGTGGAACAAGGTTATTCAGATTAAATCCCTTCCATGATCCATCTGCTTTTTTTACAGAAAGTGGCACTTCAGAAAAACCATTGCACATCCATAGATTGTTATTCTTGTCCTGTGCGAAGCCTGTAACGCCAACCCACGGCTGGCCATCGGGTCGAACAAACTGGACCCTGGGTGCAAGCGTGCTGTTGTCAGGGGTGTAATATGTTGTCACCTGATCATTTTCAATCTCCAACAATCCACTTAACCAGGAGCCAACATAAATCCTGTTTGGATTCGTATAGTCGACATGAACGTCAGTGATATCGGCAAACACATTGGTACCCAGGATTGGAAAACTCGACACGGTAAAATTGGTCCACTGTCCATTGCGCAAACCGTAAAATCCCTTCAGACTATTCGAGTTGCTCCACTGACCTGGACGCGCCGTTCGCCCAGCAGAAATCCACAATTGATCCTGCTGGAAAGTCAGTGCGAAACTTTCATTGGTAGATGGCCCGGCGGGAGCTATGAATTCAAAAACCCCACTCACTGGTCTTTTTACCAATCCATAAGTTCTGTCCGACATCCATAAATTTCCTTCCGCATCTGCAATGGCCTCGGATATATTTGATGGCAGTCCGTCATATATAAAAAACGAAACCAAAACATCAATTCCGTTTTCCGCTTTCACTTCTGCCGTGTTGGGAGTGGCATACATCAAACCCAACGGAGTTTCCCGAAGCGAATTGATATCTGCGTACCCATTTACATTTAACCAATCAGAACCTCCGGTGCGCATGTACAAGCCAGGCTGCGGGGCGCCAGGCACATTAATAAATAACCGGCCATTAAAACCGGCACAATGTGCAATGTTGCCAAAGGGCAAAGGTGTGGAAAGATCCAATGTCCAATTGGAAAAAATGCTCAAATCGCTCCCCAAACTTCCGTAATACAAGCCTTCGTTGGTAGCGGCATATAATGTATCGTTGAGAATGGTTGTTTCATTTATAGAAATGGCCCCATTTGACAAGATTCCGTAAGTGTCTCTGATTTCCCGCCTGTCAATATCGAAAGCGAGAATGCCCAAGCCGGTAGAGATATATCCGAAACCATTGTAAAATGAAATGTGTCTCACCGATTTATCTCCGATGATATTGCTCATCCGCAAATCTGGGAAATTGGTCACCGTCTTGCCGGAAACAAGGTCGATATTCCCATTTTCGTAACCGACGAAGAGTAGGTTTGCCTCCGGATAACTTCTGATAATTTCAATGCCAACATCGGTGAGGCCATTGATCTTGTTCAGTTTTTCCAGGCTGTTGTCCAACTTATTGTATATGAAAATCGCATTGCGCGTCGCGACATAAATCTTATTGTCCAGCTCAGCAACGTCGGCGGCATCGGTATAATTCAAATGATCCTTCCAGGTGCCCACAGCTTCCTGAGCATGTGTGGCGACACCAATCAAAAGGAATAAAAAACAGACTGAGAATGCAAATTTCATCACCATGAACCACGATTACAGAGGAGATAACGCAAAATGTACCCAAATCATATATCCGAATACCGAAAGAATCATTCTGATACAAAGAAATGCAAAAGGATGCGAAATAATTCTGAAAGAGATTACCTTTGCACCCAAATACCGGCTCGGTAGTTCAATTGGATAGAATATCAGATTTCGGCTCTGACGGTTGGGGGTTCGAGTCCCTTCCGGGTCACATTTAAAGAATAAACCCTCTAGAAATCAGAGGGTTTTTTTATTTGCCAACACTTGAAATTGTCCACACTCCATTTGTAGCCAAAATGTTGTATTTGATCTGACTGAAGCTGCGTGAAAAGGGCAGCGTTTGAACCGGTTCGAACCCGCTCGTGTTACATCATGGAAAATTTGACATGAAAAAAGCCGTCTCAATTTCTTGAAACGGCTTCTCTTTCTGAGGTCACGAGCGGATTCGAACCGCTGTACGAGGTTTTGCAGACCTCTGCCTAGCCACTCGGCCACGCGACCCTATATCGGGGGGCCGTAAAAGTATAAATTTCGGCGGGTATATGCGAATTAAACCATTTAATACTGCTAAATAGGTTATAACTGCCTATTCTTCTATCCATATGGCGATTTCTGCTACGTCACCATTGATGGGCGGAGACAGCTTTCTGACTTTCACCCCAGCCCGCGAAATTCTACGGTTCGAAGCCTTCATTCGTTTCAAAATTCGATGAGCCACATGCTCAATCAGATTTGACCGCACGGCCATTTCTTCTTCCACAATGCTGTTCAAAAGCACATAGTCAACAGTATCATTCAGTTGATCAGATTCGTACGAGTCTGAAAAATCTGCATCGACATAGAGGCTTACCAAATAGTTGCCCCCTATTTTCGCTTCTTCAGGCAAACATCCATGATAGGCATATATGCGGATGTCGTTTACTTCAATGCGCTGCATTTTCCAGAATTTTCATTGACCTTTCCATCCGATTCAAACATTCATCCTTACCAAGAAGTTGCATAGTATCGAAAAGACCTGGACCCATGCCCTCGCCCGTGATGAGCAAGCGCAAATTTGGAAGGACGGCGCCCATACCCAGTTCCTTTTCAGCAAGGAAATTTTTAAAGGATGCCTCCAAAATCTCAGCGGAAAAATTCTGAATTTCCGCAAATCTCCCAGCGAGTAAGCTCATATTGGCCGGTGTTTCAGCTTTCCATTTTTTGCTCACGGTCTGTTCATCCATTTTGGAAGGGCGCTGAAAAAAATACAGTCCATTTTCCACAATCTCTGGAATAAATGATGCCCGCTCTTTCATCAGTTTGCAGACTTCCGCTAAAAACACTTCAGAATGATGGAAGCCATGTTTCAGGGCAATTGGCTTTATCTCTGATGCGAGTTCAATTTCCGTTTTACCCCTTAGGTATTGTTGGTTAAACCACCGCGTTTTGTCCGGGTCAAATTTGGCCCCAGCCTTACTCACACGCTCCAGGCTGAAGGCCTCAACCAATTCGTCCAGACTAAAAATTTCCTGCGGTGTGCCTGGATTCCATCCAAGGAGTGCAAGCATATTGATAAAAGCTTCCGCAAAATAACCGCGCTGTTTGTACCCGCTTGACTTTTCACCAGTGGTGGGATCCGTCCAATCCAATGGAAAAACAGGAAACCCCAGGCGGTCTCCATCCCGCTTGCTCAATTTTCCATTTCCGTCGGGGCGCAGCAAGAGCGGCAAGTGGGCAAATTCCGGAGCCTTCCAATCGAATGCCGCGTATAACAAAATGTGCAGGGGAGCGGATGGCAACCATTCTTCTCCACGAATGACATGGGTGATTTCCATCAAATGATCATCAACAATATTGGCCAGGTGATAGGTAGGCATGCCGTCGCTTTTGAACAGCACTTTATCGTCAAGCTGATTGGTATTCACAACCACCCAACCGCGAATTAAATCGTGCACACGGACTTCTTCATTCCGTGGTATTTTAAAGCGAATTACGTAGGGGATCCCCTGCTTCAACAGGTTTTCAACTTCTTCACTACTCAGCGTCAGAGAGTTTCGCATGGTTTCGCGGCTGATGGCATTGTATTGTGGGGAAGCAACTTTGGCCAATTTCAGCCGATCCCGCATGGCATCGAGCTCTTCGGTGGTATCAAAAGCATAATAAGCATCACGGGAAGCAATTAGTTGATCGGCGTAGGCACGGTACATTTCCTTGCGTTCGCTTTGTCGGTAAGGTCCGTGAGGACCACCATACTGCACGCCCTCCGTGGGTGAGATTCCACACCATGCCAGCGCTTCGACAATATAATCTTCCGCACCGGCCACAAAGCGCCCCTGATCTGTATCTTCAATTCTCAGGATAAAATCACCACCATGTTTTTTGGCAAACAGATAGTTATACAAGGCTGTACGAACGCCTCCCATATGTAAAGGTCCGGTGGGACTCGGCGCAAATCGCACGCGAACGCGGGGTGTTGTCATGATCAGAAAATTTTGGCTGCAAAGATAGGTGAATTGATGAGAAGCCTTTGGGGGTGTATCTTTGTAAACCTATGGCAAATATGCAATCCGGCAAACTCGACTATCAACTGCTTGATTTTGGAAATGGCAGCAAATTGGAACGGTTTGGCGACAAAGTGGTGATCAGACCAGAAATTCTCGCTGTCGGGCAACCGAAACTTCCGGAAAGCGAATGGAAACTAATGGCCAACCTCCGGTTTATTGAAACAGAACAGATGCGGGGGTTTTGGCAAACCTCGCAACAGGAAGCAAATAATTGGGAATGTGTATACCACTGTCCTCCATTTCATCTTAAACTTCAACTAAGAAAAGGTATCAATAAACATGTGGGCTTATTTCCGGAACAAGAAAAACATTGGAATTTTCTCGCGGGCAAACTCAAGAAAAATGACCGTTTTCTGAACCTTTTCGCCTACACTGGTGCTTCCAGTCTGGTTGCTGCATCTGCCGGAGCAGATGTATACCATGTAGATTCGGCAAGGTCGGTGATCAATTGGGCTGCTGGCAATGCGCAAATCAATGACATTTCATCCATCCATTGGGTATGCGAAGATGCACTGAAATTTACCGAAAGGGAAAACAAACGAAAACACAAGTACCACGGTATCATTATGGATCCTCCCATATTTGGAAAAGGTTCTGGTGGAGAAAACAGAAAGCTGAATGACATGCTCAATCAACTCATATCAAACGCAGGTAAATTGCTATATCCCGGTGGTTTTCTTATACTAAACACATACTCCCCCACTGTGGACATTGAAGGAATGCGTGAAATATGCATAAAAAATAGGCTTGAGCACAACGATAGTGGCTGGCTCAGCGTTAATACCCCTGACGGAAGAGCGCTTGAATTGAGCAAATATGTTGTAGCATCGGCTTCGAAGTTAACCGGGCAATAACTACCTTAGCTCGTTCCGCAGTTTCTTCCCGATTTGAATGACAAGAAATATGAAAAATAATTATACCCTTTTGATCGATAAGCTTGATGGCTTTACGCGAAAATACTACCAGAATCAAATCCTTCGCGGCATCATATACTTTGTCGCAATTGTTTTAGCGGCATTTATTTTCTCGTCTGTACTCGAATATTATGGTCATTTCGGCTCGGCCGTAAGAACTGTGTTGTTTTTTGGCCTTTTAGGCAGTTCGCTTTATCTTTTCGCCCGACTTATTCTCATGCCAGGTTTGAAATTGTTTCGCTTAGGCAAACAGATTTCCTATGAAAAAGCAGCACTGATCATTGGGAAACACTTTCCAGACATCGAAGATAAATTGCTCAACACGCTTCAATTACAACGTCAGGCGAGCACAAATCAGGGTGGTGATGTATCCCTTCTCCTGGCCAGTATTGACCAGCGAATTGAACGACTTCAGCCTATTCCATTTACTGCGGCAGTTGATTTTGGAGAAAACCGAAAATACCTGCGCTATGTCATTCCTCCTGTGCTTCTCGCTGCCATCCTGCTCATCATCGCACCGGCAATTCTGCGTGATGGGGCCAAACGGATTGTAACTTATGACGTGGCATACATCCCCGCAGCTCCATTTGACTTTGTGATAGAAAATCCGAAACTGGAAGTGCCGCTCAACGAAGATTTCCAATTGGTTATTCAAGCTGAAGGCTCTTATTATCCGTCCGAAATGAGCATATCCCTGGATGGAAAACCGCTCCGGTTAAAAAGTCTGGGAGCTGGAAAATTTTCTCATACTTTCCGCAATGTTAGGGAGGAGATTCCTTTCGCGTTGACAGCTGATGGTTTTTCATCTGAACCGCATCTTTTGAACGTATTGCCAACTCCGTCGATTGTTAATTTCGACGTTTCTTTCATTTTTCCTGAATATCTCGGAAAGAAAAACGAGACGATTACGAATACAGGCAATCTCCGCGTGCCGGAAGGCACCCGAATAGAATGGAAATTCTCTACCCAAAATACCGAATCCCTTTTTCTGGGTTTTGGCGACTCAATACTTTTTATTCAACCCGAGAAGAAGTCTCAGTTTGCTTATCAACGACAGGTTTTCTCCAATGAATTTTATCAGGTCGCCGCATTAAATGAAATCGTAGGAGGCAAAGACACCATTGCATATCGTATTGAAGTGATAAAGGATAGCCACCCAAAAATATCGGTGGAAGAAACGAGGGACAGCACCGACAACCAGCAAGCCTACTTTGGCGGCAGCTTAAGTGATGATTACGGTTTGACAAGGTTATTTTTTTACTATACCATTCGCCGACAGAATGTAGATGCTGAAGATATGCGATTAGCAATCAGTATTTCCAGACAAACTGTGCAGGAGTTTTTTCACTATCAAAATTTTGATCAGCTGAACCTCGCACCCGGCGATCAGGTAGAATATTATTTTGAAGTGTGGGACAACGATGGCATCAACGGGAACAAAGCCACGAGAAGTGCCAAAAAAATATACAAGGCGCCCACATTAGAAGAGCTTAAAAATGAACGAAATGAGGCTTCTGACAAGACCAAAGATCAATTGGAGGAGAGTATCAAAAAAGCTTCCGAGCTTCAAAAAGAACTGGCAGAATTGAATAAAGATGTACTCCAGAAAAAAGAGTTGAGCTGGCAGGAAAAAAAGAGAATAGAAGATGTTCTAAAAAAACAAAAAGAGCTGGAAAAAAACATTGATAACCTCAAAAATGAGCGAAAATCCAGTCAGCAGAAACAGGAAAAATTTCTACAACAAAGTGAAAGCATCATGGAAAAACAGCGTCAGCTCGAAAAGATGTTTGACGAATTGATGAGCGATGAAATGAAAGAGTTGTACAAAAAGCTTGAAGATCTCATGCAGCAGCTCGATCAGGAACAAATTCGGGAGAAATTGGATGAAATGAAAATGGACAATGAACAGCTTGAAAAAGAGTTGGACCGAACATTGGAAATTTTCAAGCAAATGGAGTTTGAAATGGAGTTTGAGCAAACGATGCAGAAGTTGGAAGAGCTTGCGAAAAAACAGGAAGATTTGGCCGCCAATGAGGAAATGACGGAAGAAGAAAAGAAAGCAGCTCAGGATGAACTAAATAAAGAGTTTGATCAGGTGAAAGAAGAAATGGCGGATCTCAATGAAAAGAATGAAGATCTTGAGAGACCCAATGAGATGCCTGATACAGCCGATATGGAGGAATCCATATCTCAAGAGATGGAAAAGGCATCAGAGGAATTGGGAAATAAAAAGGAAAAAAAGGCAGCTGAATCGCAGCAAAAAGCAGCTGATGAAATGCAGGATATGGCCGGGCAAATGCAACAAGCTATGGCTGCGCAACAGTCGGAAAGCGCAGAAGAAGATATGGACGCTTTAAGAGCCTTGCTGGAAAACATTATTCAACTTTCATTTGATCAGGAGGACATCATGGAAGATTTGAAAGTGATAGATCGGGATGATCCCAAATATGTGCTCATGGGTCAAAAACAGAAAAAACTCCAGGACGACAGCAAAATGGTTGAAGATTCACTTTATGCGCTGAGTAAACGTGTAGTTCAAATCGAACCCATCATCACGGAAGAAATCACCCAGATCAATAAAAACATTGCTCGTGCCATTGAAGACATGGGAGAACGAATCACTGCGAGTGCAACCTCAAGACAGCAGTACGCGATGACATCATACAATAACCTGGCTTTGTTACTGGACGAAGCGCTGAAGCAAATGCAGATGCAGATGGCCAGTCAAATGCCTGGAACAGGCAATTGTGAAAAGCCCGGTGGGAAAGGAGCCAAACCCTCTTCCGGAAAAAGTATGAGCAAAATGCAGGAAGAAATGGGCAAAAAGCTCGAGCAAATGCAAAAGGGCATGCAAAAAGGTCAGAAACCCGGTGATCGCAAACCCGGACAGGGCGGTCAGGGCATGAGCGAAGAAATAGCAAAAATGGCAGCTGAGCAGGGTGCCATCCGCAGAGAGATTGAAAAGCTGGCTCAGGAACTCAATGAGCGTGGGAAAGGTGAAGGAAAAGGTCTGGAGGACGCGGCAGAAAAAATGGAGGAAATTGAAAAAGATCTTGTAAACCAGAACATCACCCCGGAAACCATTAGACGCCAACAGGAGATATTAAGCAGATTGTTGGAATCGGAAAAGGCCGAAAGGGAAAGAGAATACGACAATCAACGCGAAAGCAATAGTCCGAAAGAGATTCCCGTCAGTAACCCGGAGGAGTATTTAGAGTATAAAAAACGAAAGGCGAGAGAAGTAGAATTGCTGCGAACTGTACCGCCAGATTTAAAGCCCTATTACAAAGACAGGGTGAATGATTATTTTCTTAATTTTGAGAACTAACTTTGATGACCCTGACTGACACTACTCAAATGGAAACCCTTAACTTCCCTTCGAAAGGAGAAAACATTACCATGGTAGAGCGTCTTATCGACGAACTTTGCGATTCATATAAAATACAGGAAGAACATTACGGAAATATCCTGATTGCACTGACTGAAGCCGTCAACAATGCCATCTATCACGGCAATCGTCAGGATCCGGAGAAATCTGTGACAGTCCAATATGAAGCTACTTCAGATACCTTTTTCTTCCGCATAGAAGACGAAGGTCCGGGATTTGATTTTGAAAATGTAC
>JBBSDD010000022.1:0-13243 GCA_038249755.1 Flavobacteriales bacterium
AGTAAGACCAGAAATCAAGCAGTGTGCATTGTTGAACCCGACAGTCGCTTCGGGAGAATCGTTTGAAATCAGGGTTGAACTGGCTGACAACGAAAATCTCACCCAGGTGAGATTGCGAATCAGGGATGAATTTTCTAAAAGCTTTGGAGCCTGGGGTTTGGTGCAGGTCGATGATATTTCAGGAACCTTATTCGAACGAAATTATATGTTTCTTGTGCCGGATAGTGCCCTCTCGGGATATTATTCGGTTGCCCTGCAGGTGGCCGACGAGCGCGGAAATGGTTCCATCGATTCCATTCAGTATTTTACCATTTCCAGGGAAGGTCTGTCTCCGCTATTTTCTCATTTTCAAACGAATCCACCTTTTAATTCCGAAGGAATTATTCAGGCGGATACCAATACGGTACTTACCTTCGAGGGAGGTGCACAGGACGATGCGGGAATACAACTTGTCGAAATCAACCTGCGAAATGCATTGGGTTCAAACATTGGCATTTTGAATTACGAAATTGAAAGCGAGATTATCACGGATTGGTATTTTGCCGAACAAGCTGATACGGTGAAGTTTTCCGATTTATCGCAGCCACCAGTGTCTATGGTCATTCGACTTCAGGATATGCAGGGGCATCAGACCCGTCGGGAATTTTCGTTCCAATACAATCCCTGATCAATCACATATTTTAGCGTTGCGCATGGCAAAAGGCAGTTCAAAAAATGAATTGCGGTTCAAAACCAGCTCGCCACAAAAGGTCACACGTTCATCGTTTTTAAAATTGTGCTCCTTGGTGAGTTGAAGATCCATCACGGTTTCCGGGCCGGCGCTTCCGCAAAAAAAGCATGCTGCAAAAGGGTAGGCACTCACCACGTAATAATTCAGGTTGATGTCCATTGGAATTACGTAACCTGATATTTCAATTTGTTTTCCCTCAAGTTCTTCCAGGCTTTCGCCAAAAATTGGCCGGTCGTATTCAGTTTCTGAATTTTCGTCGAATGAGGCTTCGAACTTTACATCTTTCAAAACATCCCATTCTATAACCAGCCTTTCGGATTGACAAAACAAATTTGTACTAAAAAAAAACAAACTGATGAATATTGACATCAACCGGCATTTCAGAAAAATCATAACTCAAAAATAGGCCTTTTCAACCTGATTTTTCTCCTCATTGATAACGGTTATATTTGGCGCAGATTAAATTTACTGCATGAAAAGATTGCTTCTGGTCATTTTGTTTTTCTCCGGCGCTGTTTGCTGCTTCGGACAATCTGCCAAAAAGGCGCTTGATCTCAATACCGCCGTGCTTCAACAGTACGGCAGTCTGGCAGCCGAAGATCTAAGTGGGTTCACTTGGATTGCCCAAACGGATCAATTCTGCCATCTCTCCAAAGACGGCACGTCCCTTCTCCTGCGGAATGCCAAAGGCGAGACTTACGATTCGATTGGAGTCAAATTCATCAGTGACCTGCTCGAGCTCGAAGGTGCAAAACCACTGCGGAGCCTGTCGGTAATTTCCTGGTTGGATAAAAACACCTTCGTTTTTGCGCACAACAAATCTTATTATTCTTTTTCAAAAGATGCCCGAAAATTAAGTCTGCTGGCAGTGGTGCCCATAGAGGGAGAGAATGCTGAATTTCATCCGGCATCAGGTCGTGTGGCATTTACCATGGGTCAAAACGTGTATGAAGTCAAGGGCAAGAGTCCGGTAGCTGTTACCACGCACACCGATTCCGAGGTTCTTGCCGGGGTCGCTATTCATCGTTCTGAATTTGGAATTACCAAAGGGTTGTTCTGGTCGCCTTCCGGCAAAAAGCTTGGATTTTACGAGATGGATGAATCTCCTGTTACCAATTATCCCCTAGCAGATTACACCCAAATTCCTGCCTTAGCAAAACCATTGAAATATCCCATGGCGGGTCAGGCAAGCCACCACGCCAGGGTGGGAATCTATGACGTGGATTCACGAAAAATGGTATATCTTGATACCGAGGGTCCAAAAGATCAATACCTCACCAATCTGACTTTCTCGCCTGACGATAAAATCGCCTACCTCGCCGTGATCAACCGGGATCAAAATGACATGAAACTGAATGCCTACAACGCCAGTTCGGGCAAATTGATAAAAACACTTTTTACGGAAACGCACCCAAGTTATGTCGAACCGGAAAGCCCCGTCCTATTTATGGACGGACTGGATGACCGCTTTCTTTGGCTAAGCGAGCGCGATGGGTACAACCATTTGTATCTCTATAACACCGATGGAACGTTGATCAGGCAGCTCACGTCAGGCTCTTTTGATGTGGTCGATGTTGTCGGCTTTTCGCCAAAAGGAAAGGAAGTGGTGGTGCTGGCCACGGATGGATTGATGAATCGCGTTGTATATGTTGTCAATACGGCTTCCGCCAAAAAATCACGACTTACGCCATTGCAGGGTTTCTATTCGGCTTCGATGGCCAATGGAGGCAATATGGTGTTGCTAAAACAAAAGTCGGCCACCCTCGCCAACAGGGTTTATTTGGCGAAAGCCAGCGGCAAGGAAGGAGTAACCCTCCTTGAAGCATCCAATCCACTGGAAGAATATGAAATCGGCGAGGTGGAATACCCCGTTCTGATTGGAGCTGATGGAATCGAATTGCAGGCGCGGGTCATCAAACCGTATAATTTTGATCCGGAAAAAAAATACCCGGTGATCGTTTATCTCTACGGAGGTTCGCACCTGCAGCTGGTCACCGGAACATTTGGTGGTGGAGCAGCACTTTGGATGTTTCATGCGGCTAATCGCGGTTACATCGTGTTTAGTGTCGATGGCAGAGGTTCATCCGGTCGTGGCCTGGCGTTCGAACAGGCCACTTTCCGACAGTTGGGTCAAGCTGAAATGGCCGATCAACTCACCGGCGTGGAATATCTCAAATCACTGCCTTACGTTGATGCCGATCGGATGGCCGTGCACGGTTGGAGTTTTGGCGGATTTCTCAGCACTTCACTGATGTTGCACCATCCCGGGGTTTTTCAGGTGGGTGTGGCCGGTGGGACAGTGACCGATTGGCGCATGTATGAAGTGATGTATACAGAGCGATACATGGATACGCCGGAACAAAATCCGGAAGGTTATGCCCAAAGCGATTTGAAAAATTATGTAGACAATCTCGAAGGAAAACTTCTCCTTATTCACGGTCTTGATGATGACGTTGTGGTGCCTCAGCACGCATTCACCCTGATCAAAGCCTTTGTGGATGCGGGAAAACAAGTAGATTTTTTCGTTTATCCCGGCCATGCGCACAACGTAAGGGGAAAAGACCGTGTGCATCTCATGGAGAAAGTACTTGGCTATATTGATTTGCATCTAAAGAACGACTAAACGTGCAGGAAGCAGCACAATTGGCGACAGCCAATCTCAATTCCTTGTTGGGCCCTCCGATTGATAGCCGGGGCAAGGCTTTTTTTATAAAAAAATCTGCGGGCCGGAGATTGGCCATATCAGACATTCACGGTTGTTATCAAACTTTCAATAAGCTTCTTCAAAAAATTGAGCTCACCCGGGATGATCAGTTGTTTATCCTTGGCGACATAATCGATCGGGGGCCCTATTCTTTGATGGTGGTACAACGAATCTGGAAGTTGCTGGGAGACGGGTTCCAGGTATACCCATTGCGTGGCAACCACGAACAGCTTTTCCTGAACTACAACCGTGAAAACTGGCGCCGACTCCACCTTTTTGCCGAAAGGCAGAATGCCGGACACCTCCTCAAAAACGATGGCGAATTATTTCCTTCCGTTGACCATTTTTTTGGGATTCTGCCATTTTATTATGAAACCGAAAAAGCATTTCTGGTACACGCCGGATTTGATACGGCTCAAAAAAGTCCCTTGAATTTCTGGAAAGATATGATCTGGATTCGGGAGTTTCGGTACGATGAAAAGAAGTACAAAAACAAACAAATCATTCACGGACATGTGCCAGTGGAGTACAGCGCCATTAAAAACAGCATCCAAATAGGGGCCCGAAACATTTGCATCGACAATGCCTGCGTGCGCGCTGAATTTCCCGGTTTTGGGAGGCTTATATGCCTTGATATGGACTCGGGAGACTTGATCGTGCAAAAAAATGTGGATTCGATGCCCGTCACCTGAGCCCTTCGGGTTGCAGGAAAATTTATTGAGTTGATTTGAATATTTTTAGGACACAATTCCTGGATTCATCGGCGATTTCAAGAATGTAAATACCTTCACTTTCGTTGATAATCAACGCTGTACCATCAATCGGTTTTTTCCAAATAGCCATACCCTGCAAGTTGTACAGCGATGCCACACCCCGACTGCCATTGACTCCCGGATCAATGGCTCCGGTGATGGAATTAAACTGAATATTCTTGCAAGCAGCCTGAGCAGAATTGACATTTACCACAGGCGTAATTTGGGCACATGCCTCCCACCAATTTTCATAAATTGTTTGAAATACTTCTTCTTCCACGCGGTAAAACGTGCTATTTTGCCCAAAGGCATAACCGCCGCCGCTGGTGTAACCATTGGTAAGAAATGCCAGTGCCAGCCCTGACTCTGGATGAATGTAAAGGTCGCTAATCAATCCATAGGCTTCGCCGGGATGGCCGAGCATGGGGATGCCGGCAAAGACCGCATCTCCATTGGTCCCTCCCATCGCGCGATGAATTCCCAGGCCCCAGCTGCGAAACAGACCGAAATAATTGTCGCCGTTGGATCCATTAAAAGTCCACTCGGGTTCGAGCATCAACTCGACTGTTGCGCTGTCGAGTATTTGATTTCCGTTATATGATCCATTTTGCAACAGCATATTTCCAAAAGCGAGCAAGTCTCCAAGGGTGCATCGCAATCCGCCCTGAGGTCCAAATCTGGAGCCATTGGTACCCGGGGTGTAATTACTTCCGTCAAATGGGGGTGGGGGCACGCCATTGTAATTGTCGAGTTGTGCCACCGCATCGCGATAAAGCGTAGCGACATTTTCTATGGATGGAATGTCATCAATGTTAAAACTTCCTGAGCTCCCGAGTGGTATGAGTACATTGGTGCGCATATATTGGTCAAATCGCACGTTGCTGTGTACTTCGATGAGGGTGCCTAAAAGACCGAAGTTGATATTGCTGTATGCAAAAAACGTCCCGGGCGATTCCAGTCGCCACATATTGGGTGTAAAGTATGCTCCCGAAGGCAGAAGTATTTCAGAAATATTGGGTACGGGCGTCTGATTCAGCGTGGCTCCCAGAAAATCCGAATATCCGCTGCCATCCTGCAGGGAAGAGGTGTGGCTCAGGAGCATGCGATAGGTAATGGGCGTATTTGGGAAACCAGGATTTACGACCGTATATCCGAGTGCCTCGCTGATATCATCGTCAAGTTCGAATAAGCCATCGTCATAAAGCTGGAGTATGGCCGTGGCCGTAAATGATTTTGATATGGATGCGACGCGGAAATAGCGATCAGCAGTCAGGTCGGTTTGGGAGGGGAGATGCGAAAAACCTCCGTAGTAGGTTTCCTGAATCTCGCCACCGCAACTCACGCCCACCGCCATCCCCACGAGATTTCGGTTTGCGAGAATGTCATCAAGCTCCGGGGTCATCGTCTGCGCCAGCAGCGAAATGGGTGCTGCAATGATCGAAACAAGACTAAAGAAGTGGGCATGTCTGATGGCGACCAGCCATTGAAAAAAACGCATTTCTAAATTTTCAATTCTCAACATAAGTCATAACTTTGTAGTCACTTAATAATGAAGCTATTGATATTTCAGTTATTCCAATCGGAAATCCAAAAGGAATTCGTTTACCGAAAACCTTGCTTGAAAAGTATAATATCAAAGACAAGGTAGAACATATTCTGGAAAAAGGATATATAATTTTGAAACCTAAATCTGAACCAAGAAATGGCTGGGAAAAAGTATTCAAAAAGGCGCATGAAAACGGCGATGACAATTTGCTGATAAATGAAGTCTTTGAAGACGAAAATCTTGACGAATGGATATAAAACAATATCGAATCGTTTTAGTCAATCTGAATCTAACAATCGGAAGTGAAATAAAAAAGACGGGTCCATGTGTAATCATTTCACCCAATGAAATGAATCGATACCTGCAAACCATCGTTGTTGCTCCGATTACGAGCAGTTCCAAATCTTATCCAACAAGGGTTGACGTCTTGCACAATAAAACCAAAGGACAAATTGCATTGGATCGAATCAGACCTGTTGACCGAAGAAGAATAGTAAAAGTTTTTGAAAATTTGTCTAAACGAGAAATTCTAAATGTCAAAAAAGTTCTGAAAGAAGCGTATGTAGATTAGATTTAACTATAGTAGAAAATACCCTGCTCCAAAAGGAGACACTCACGTTTAACCGCGAAACGACATACCTAAAAAAGACGGCCTATTTTTTCTTTGATCGATAATTGGCGAAAAGAAACAGCGCTTTAAGAGACCATTTGGCGGTGCCAACTTTCGGAAAGCGGCAGAAGCCAACTTTTTTCCATTTCCCCTTTGGTGCTTACCAGATTGTTAAACATGCTGGTATTCATAGAGATTTCTCCTGATTTGTAAAGATTTTCCAGTTCGTGCAGATGGGCAGTGACCACTTCCCCATTTTTTAACCAGGCTACCTGCATTCTATCCATCAGCGCGATGGAATAGTTTTTTTCCAACAATTGGATAAAACGGACGGATCCATCGATCGAACATCCGGATGCGCCATGGTGAGACTCATCTACAAAAAAACAAATAAACCGGTCGAAATAGATGGCATACGTCGCGACGAGATGGGTGCCATGTGCCTGCCAATCATTGGTGAATTTTGAACATGCCAGATGCAGCATTTCCAATTCGTCCTTCTGAAATTTTCTACTGGATTGGTATATCCAAACCCGGGCTGCATCACCTATAACGGCTGGCAGTTCGATCTTGAATTGGTTCAAGGTTTCCATTTTATAAATCGTTTGCCTGCGCGATGAGTTCGGCCACATCGAGGACCTTGGTTGTATCTTCCTTGTTGAAATTTTTGACTCCGTCTGTCATCATCGTATTACAAAACGGGCAACCCGTGGCGATCACATGTGGGGCAAGTGCCAGCGCTTCTTCTGTACGCTCGATGTTGACTTCTTTATTGCCCGGTTCAGCTTCTTTAAACATTTGTGCACCACCCGCACCGCAGCACAAGCCTTTGCTTTTGCAACGTTTCATTTCCACGAGCTCGGCATCGAGCGATTCCAGCAATACACGCGGGGCTTCGTAAACTTCATTGCCGCGACCGAGATAACACGGATCGTGAAATGTAATGCGTTTTCCCTTGAAAACGCCACCACCTGCCAGCGTAAGTTTTCCTTCTTTTATCAGCGATTGGATGAACTGCGTATGATGCAATACTTCATAATTCCCACCCAATGCAGGATATTCATTTTTCATGGTATTGAAACAGTGCGGACAACCTGTTACGATTTTTTTGATTTCATATCCGTCGAGCACCTGAATATTCATCATGGCCTGCATCTGAAATAGAAATTCGTTTCCAGCGCGTTTTGCAGGGTCTCCGGTGCAGCTTTCTTCCGCGCCCAGGACGGCAAATTTTACATTGGCTTTGTGTAGAATTTTCACAATGGCTTTGGTGATTTTTTTTGCCCGGTCGTCAAAACTTCCTGAACATCCCACCCAAAACAATACCTCAGGAACTTCTCCTGCGGCCAGCATTTCGGCCATTGTAGGTACTTTTACTGGTTCACTCATCTGGATTTTATCCTGAATTAATTATTACATTTCGTCTGCCCACTTCATGCGATCTGCCTGAGGAAACGCCCACGGAGCGCCATTGTTTTCGATATTGGTGTACATTCCGTTGAGCTCAGAAGGCGATTTTGACTCTTCCATCACGAGGTACCGGCGCAGATCGACTATGATCGACAAGGGATCAATGTTTACAGGACATGCATCCACACAGGCATTGCAAGTCGTACAGGCCCAAAGTTCCTCTTCGAGAATATAATCTCCGAGTAGGGCCTTTCCATCATCGTGACCGATGCCATGTTTATCAATATTTCGACCCACTTCCTCCAGTCTATCACGTGTATCCATCATGATCTTGCGGGGGGAGAGCAATTTGCCGGTAAGGCTGGCCGGACAACTATCTGAACATCGACCACATTCCGTGCAGGAATAAGCGTCCATGAGATTTTTCCACGTGAGGTCCTGTATATCCCGGGCTCCGAATTTTTCCGGAGTTTCGACAGGCTCTCCTTCTACAGGCGCGGCGTAAGGTTCGGCAGAAGGATCCATCATGAGTTTCACCTCAGCGGTAACCTTGTCCATATTGGTAAACTTACCCAACTTGTTTAGATTGCTGTAATAAACATTTGGAAATGAGAGGAATATATGGAAGTGTTTCGACATGGGAATATAAATGAGGAACAAAAGAATTCCCACGATATGATACCACCATGCGGTGCGCTCAATGGCGATCAGAGTGCCGACCGAAAACTGACTGAAAAAACCGGAAAACATGCCGCTTATGGGAAAAGCTCCCGCCTGCACGTACCCTGGTTCTCCGCTCTGTTGAAGTGCGTAGTCCGCACCGTTCATGGTGAGAAATGCGGTCATGAGAGTCACTTCAATCCAAAGAATATAATATGCATCGCTTCGTGGCCAACCTTTTAATTCGCGCATTCGAAACCGGGCAATCTGTTTGGAATACCGTCGAATTAAAAATACAATGCAGGCAATTAAAACAAGAGCTGCCAGGATTTCAAAAGAAGCGATAAGCACATTGTACAATGGCCCCAGAAAAGCGAAAATTCGGTGGGTCCCGAATATTCCGTCAATCATGATTTCCAGTACTTCAATGTTGATGATTACAAATCCGGCGTAAATGAAAATGTGCATAATGCCAGCCAGGCGTCGCTTGACCATTTTGGACTGGCCCAATGCGACCCGGGTCATGACGGATAATCGTTCGCCTTTCCGGTCATTGCGTTCTATGTCACGACCCAACAAAATATTGCGTCTGATTTTTCTGACCTGGACCGTAAAAATTCCTGAGATGGTCAGGAGCAAAATGAGAAAAATGATGTTGCCTATACCCATGCGTTGTTATTCTCCTTCCTGTGAGTTGACGTATTCTTTCAGTTCCTTCAATTCGGCTTCAGAAAGTTCCACATTCTTATTCTTTCTTCCAAAAACAGAAAAATGTACATATCTGTTCGGATTGATGCGAATATCTTCTGTAAGCAGGTCGAGGTTTTTCGATGCGGCCTCAAGCCTGTTGTACATTTCAGGATTGTTAATCAGCATACCAAGACTCCCTTCTCCGGAGTTGATTTTCTCTACCACTTTCGATACATCTGCCAAGGCCGCGTTGGCATTGACGATGGTTTGAGCAATATTTGCTTTCGCCAAAGTATCACTGATTTGAGAGAAATTCTTGATAATGTTGTCAAGCTGATCTCCATTTTTGCTGAGCACTTCCGTCAAATTTTGGACGTTGACAAAAATGGCACTGATTCTTTGTCGCTCTTCCCGTACGAGTGTATCTACTTGGAAAGCCGTGCGTTGCAAACTTGCTATGGCGTTGTTGATACCCGTAAAACTTTCGATGAGATTTTGTTGAGAATCCGTGTTCAAAATAGCCTCAATAACGCGAATGACGGAATCAACAGAAGAAATCAAACCTTCAGCTTTTCGTTTGATAGGAGCAATTTGGGCATTCACCTCGTCTACAAGGTCAGCTTCGATATCGGGTGTCAGGGTATCACCGGTTTGTGCCAACTCAATACTTCGGCCGAGCTGAATTTGTACCTGCATCGAACCGAGTAGGTCAGCGCTTCGCAATACGGCTTTCGAATCTTTTGGGATATCGACGTCCTCATAAATGAGCATTTCGACGGTGAGTCTGCCCCGTTGGGTTTTCGACATCTCGATGGACTTCACCTGACCTATTTTGTAACCATTCAAAATGACTGGATTGGACGTTTGCAGTCCATTGACTTTTTCATACACCCCGTAATATATAGTGGGCGTATTGAAAATATTGATGCCTTTTAAAAAGTTAAGTCCGAAGTAGATCAAAGCTGCGGCCATCACTACGACGATTCCTATCTTGGTTTCTCTGCGAATTTTCACGTCATCTTATTAATTATCAGGCATTTGTTTGAGTGCTTCATCCAATGCCATCCGTTTGTTTTCTCCATCGAATGCCACTATAAAAGCGCCCTTATAGCCAGTCTTTCGCACATTCTTTTGAAGATTTTTTGCCTCTTCATAATCCGAGGCTTGACCCCAAAGGTACTTATACAATTTGCCATCACGGTATTCTGTGACGCCATTCAGTCCGTTAAAGTTTTCTGGCTTCAATGAAACTGGATTGGACGAAGATGCCAGTTGTACCTTAAACACGATTCCTTTTGTACTTCCAGAGGGGGTTGCAGGTTTCTCCAACGCAGGTACTATCACCGGGTTAATCTCCAGTATAGCCGAATTTATTACATCCATTTCAGTTTTGTAATCCTTGAAAGCGCGGTATACGGCTGAGGCCACGTAATCCTGACCAGTGGTGCTGTTTAAAAAATCCTCATCTTCTTTATTTGTTAAAAATCCAAGTTCGATGAGTACACTGGGCATGGTGGTAAAAGAAATAACCCAAAATGGAGCCTGTTTTACCCCGCGATCTTCACGCCCGACCCGTGTGCGCATTTGATCCTGTACCTGTTTGGCAAATTTCAGACTCTGGTGAATGTGTGCATTTTGGCGAAGGCTCAGTTCTATCAGGCCTTCCGGCGAATTGGGGTCGAAGCCCTCGTAATTTTCTTCGCGGTCTTTTTCCAGAAGGATGGCCGCATTTTCTTTTTGCGCAGCGCGCAGATTGGCTTCGGTTTTGGCGGGCCCCATCACGAAACTCCCCGCCCCACGTGCCGCTTCGCGCGTGAAGGCGTCACAATGGATCGATATAAAGATGTCGGCTCCTTTGGTGTTGGCAAATTTTGTGCGTTCATGCAGGGGTATGAAGGTGTCATCGCTGCGGGTATACATCACTTCCACATCGGGATAAGCTTCCTTGATGTAGTTTCCTACCTTCAATGCAACATTGAGGGCAATGGTTTTTTCGGTGACCTTGTATCTGCCTGTACCGAGATTTCCAGGATCTTTTCCGCCATGGCCTGCGTCAATGACCACGCGCGTCACAGCATCAGAATCCTTCTTTTTTGGCATAGAAGATGCTAAGAGCACGGCACATGCAAGGAGCCCTGCGGCGAGTCCTCCAATAAGTTTGATTTTGGGTTTACAGTGCATTTGCGTTTTTACGCCCATTTTTCCTTTGCTAATTACGTAGTTTTGGACGTTTTTAAATACGTTGTAATCATTAAAAATAAGTACATCGGCTCTGTCCTGGCGGCAATAAAGGTAGTATTTATCCTTATGCTGATGTTCATAATCACGCCATCCAGGGGTTTGTCACAGATAGATCCCGACAGCCTGAAAGCAGATTCGGTGCGCCCAATTGAAGGTGATACCTTGCTGGCCACGATCAATAGTTTATCGCAGGTTGAACGCGATTCTACCCTGGCTGCGGATGCTGCCCGTGATTCTCCAATCAGCGATCTGATCGATTACAGTGCGCGAGACTCCATCGACAACGATGTAATAACGAAGAAAGTATATCTCTATGGGGACGCTGTGGTTACCTATGGCTCAATCACACTAAAGGCAGAGCGGATTGTATATGATTTCGAGTCTTATACCGTACATGCCGAAGGCGTGCAGGATAGTTTGGGAAACTGGACAGGACTGCCACAATTTGTAGACGGGCCATCGGAATTTGACGCCCGGGCCATGGACTATAATTTCAAGACCAAACAAGGCTATATTACCCTTGTGGAAACAGAAATTATTGAGGGCAATCTTACAGGCAAGGAGGTGAAAACAGTGGAAGGTGGAAATGTCATCTACATTCGGAATGGCGAATATTGTCCCTGTGCAGATCCCAATGCGAAAACCCGATTTAAAATCGGGAAAATCAAGGTAATCAAAGACGACAAGATCGTAACCGGCCCAGGTTATCTGGCATTTTACGGCGTACCCACACCGCTCGTATTTCCTTTTGGATTTTTTCCCAATTCTGAGAAACGGCAGGCGGGAATCGTAATACCCAGTTATGGAAATGGGCAGCGACAAGGCTATTTTTTGAATGATGGTGGATTCTACACGCCTTTGGGCGAAAATGCCGATACCAAAATTCTTGGTGATATTTTCAGTCGCGGAAGTTGGGGTTTGCAAAACATTTCACGCTATACGCAGAAGTACAGGTACGACGGTAACCTGAATTTGCAATATAACGTGCTTAAACAAGGCGATCAGGAATTATTTACATATCAGGAGGCCAGAAACTTTTTTGTAAACTGGACACACCGACAGGATATGAAAGCACGGCCCAATTCAAATTTTTCTGCAGATATCAATGCCGGTAGTTCTCAGAATTTTCAGAATAATCTGAACGCGACGCAAAACGACTTTCTCACAAATACATTCCGTTCAAATATCCGTTATCAACGATCTTTTTACGATTCTCCCTGGAATCTCGCATTGAATGCAGGTCACGATCAAAACTCCCAAACCCAGAATTACAACTTTACCCTGCCCGAACTCGCCGCAACACGCGCACGAACTTTTCCGCTCGACGGACTTTTTAATGACAATCCAAAACAGGCATTTTATGAAAAAATTGGGTTAACGTACTCTGGTAATTTTCGAAATACACTCCAAGCCACGGAGAGTCAGTTGAGGTTGAACAATCTGGACTCCCTGCGAAACCAATTCCAAAATGGTGTTCGGCATTCTGCCAGTGCTTCTACCTCATTAAAGGTGAAGGCGTTCAGTATAAATCCATCTTTCAACTATTCGGAACGATGGCATTTTGAAACTTACGGGCGCAGCTTTGATGAGGATCTTCTGGGTTATGTCAGAGATACTCTTCAGGGCTTTGACAGAAACGGAGACTGGAACTTTTCCACCAATGTTACCACCAAGGTTTACGGTATGTTCTCCTTTCGGGGAAAAAAATTACAAGCCATTCGACACACCATGACTCCCACGGTTGGTTATTCATACCGACCCGATTTTGATCGAAATATTTATGGTTTTTTCGGCCCGGAAGGTACCTTGGGAAGTTATTCGCCTTATGAAGGTACCCTATTTGGTGGTCCCCCATCGGGTCGTTCCGGTGCCATCAATTTCTCACTCATCAACAATCTCG
>JBBSDD010000023.1:0-13065 GCA_038249755.1 Flavobacteriales bacterium
CTTGCTCGATCTTCCGTACGGGGCTTTTTCCAAGCGCGATTCAAATAAGATGATTCGGGAATTGAACACCAATCCACAGCAATTTTCGCGTTTTCTCATCATGCAGCTCCTGCTCATTATTTCCGAAATGGTTGTGGTATTAACGATTGTTTTAGGAATTGCGCTGTACAATGTCACTGTTTTCCTGCTGGTGATTGTGAGTTTGCTTCCAGCGGCGTTTATATTTCACCGCGTGGTAAAAAAACGCGTGGAAATTTATGGGCTACAGCAAAATGAACTCATTCCAAAACTCCAGGAAATCACGTATCAGGCCATTTTCGGATACGTGGACATCAAACTTCGCGACAAGTCCGGATACATCATTGAAAATTTTGGAAAGAACGTAAATACCCTCAACCACATTGGCAAGCGAATAGCCGTACTCAACATCCTTCCGGCAAAACTATTTGAATTGCTCACCATGGTGGGGCTATTTGTGATTTTCTGCTACGGCTACTATATTTCCAATCGCCCGGAGCTCATTCTTCCCATCCTCACCATTTATCTCACAGCGTCTTACCGGCTCATTCCCTCGTTGGGAAAAGTAATTCCGGCCATGATGAACCTCAATCAATACCGCCACCTTTTCGATATATTCGAAGGACCTTTAAATTCGACGCGGGAGCCAGCCATTCGAAATGAAGAAGTGCATTTTGAACGTTCCATCGAGTTGCGTCAGTTGACCTTTTCCTTTGATGTGAACACGCCGCTGCTGGTGGATTTGAATATTCTCCTGAAAAAAGGCGAAACACTCGGAATCATTGGGAAATCGGGTTCCGGAAAAACAACTTTCGTCCAACTGCTGCTCGGTTTTTACAAGCCGCTCTCCGGCAAAATTCTCATCGACGGGGAGGAACTTAACGACCATCTGATCAAAAGTTGGCGTTCCAAAATCGGGTACGTGCAGCAATCACATTTCCTCATTCGCGGAAGTCTGACTGAAAACATAGCTTATGGGGAAACCCCCGAAACGGTAGATCGGGTTCGCCTCGAAAACAGCATCCGCAATGCCTGTCTGGATGAATTTACCCTCGGTCGCAATCCGGCTGATATTCTGGTGGACGAGTATGGGAAAAATCTGAGTGGAGGTCAAAAACAGCGTATCGCCATTGCACGGGCGCTTTACCACAATGTGGAACTGCTTATCCTCGATGAAGCTACATCGGCACTGGATATTCAAACCGAACAGGAGATCAATCAGACCATAAAGATTCTCAAGGATTTGGGGTTAACCCTGATCATCGTGGCGCATCGGTTTACCACGTTGAAACACGCCGACAATATCCTGCAGTTGCAGGATGGAAAAATTCTGCGCAACTGGACGTATTCCGAACTGGAAGAAGAAGCCATCAGTTATTAATCCGGTATGAAAAAGATATTGGTGATCGCTTATTTTTATCCGCCCATGGTTCGCGTGGGGGGTAGGCGCTGGTTTCTTTTTGTGAAATACATGCGGCGCAGCGGGCTTGATGTGAAAGTGCTTACCTGCGAAAAGGAGGAGGATAATGGTCTCGATACCACAGAGATTCATTATGTAAAAAATCCCGGCAGAGAAAATTTACCGTATTACAAAAGGGTTTTGCCCAAAGACTTTTTGGATAAAATCCGTTGGCATTTGTCCTATTGGCGCGATCGGAGAAAGGCGTCCAAACTGGATCACGATTATTTTGATTTATCACATCCCTGGACAAATGGTTTTCTGGAAAAGGCCCGCGACCTCATCCAAACCCATCAACCGGACACGGTATTTCTCACTGTTGGGCCATTTTCCTACAGTACGATTTTGTTGGATCTCAAGCGTGAATTTCCTCACGTGAAAATGGTTGTAGACTATCGGGATGATTGGTTTCGCGATCGACCCAAACTCTCTGCACGGCAATCGCAGGGTGAACTGCTTCGGGAAAGGGAGATGTTGCAGGCGGTAGACCTCATCACTACGGTAGATTCCAATATCACTTCCTTGATCCGAAAAGCCCATCCCGGGTTAAATACGCCCATTCTCGACATACCCCACGGGTACGATGCTGACGATTTTTTAGGGGTACCGGCTTTTGAAGAGAAACCATCAAACGGCGGTATCAAGCTGATTTACGGCGGAGCCTGTTACCTGGGGGTGGAAAAATACTATTCGAATTTCAGGCAACTCATGGAGATAAATCCCGGGCTCACCGTTGATTTTTATTTTACGTTTCTATCAGATGATGTCAAAAACGTTTTGGAGAATTTCGATCAGGCCAGGTTTCTGCCTCCCGTATCACGACAGGAAATGTTGGACATTCAAAGATTCCAGTCTGACATCAATCTCGTTTTTTATCCGGATACCAACCACAGCGCACGTACAAGTAAGTTTTACGAGCTCATCAAATGCGGAAAACCCATCTGGTATTTTGGTCCGGATGGCGATACTGCCCGTTTTATTCGCGCGAATGGCCTGGGTCTGACATTCTGTAACCCCGAAGATTTGCGAAAGCTCCATCCGGATGAGATTCAATCATTTAAAATCAACTTGTCTGTTTTGGAAGAGAATAGTATCGGAAACATCACCCTGCGCTTGATGAAAGCCGTGGAAAATATAGACGTGCTCGTGGGTTCTCAAGGCGAAAAGGCCTCATTATAGTTGGGTTTAGAACCAAAAAGCTGCCGCAAAAAGCACGTATTCTAAAAAGAAAAACACCCAAAAAATCTTGTAGAATTTTTTAATTTCTTCGGGATTTTCCGGATTGATGCGAAATGCAGCAGACAAAAACGCCAGGCCGAGCATGCCATGCCCAACGGTAAGCAATCCGGAATTGGCCAAATGTAACTGCACAAACATCGGAGCGAAAGCGCTCACCACATAACCCAGCGCCACGGTGTAAACACCAATCCGGTAGGTTTTCTGAATTCCGTTGATGACGACAAGTGTTTGAATCCGCGCCCCGGCATCGCCCTTTACGTCGGGAATGTCTTTGAACCAGGCGATACCCAGACTGAAAAGTGAAACGAATACGACAAGTAACCAAATTTCGGATGGAATATTGGCAAAATCAGTTCCCATCCCGGAAAAATGAAGATAAAAACCGACGTTGACCAGCACACCGCGCACCACGGTGATGGCCAATGCGGCGGTGGTGTGGTGCTGTTTGAGAAACACGCGTTTCCAGGAATATAAAAATCCGAATATTGCCACGACCCCAATCAATCCAAACAAAAATCCGGATACGAACCAGGCCGAAACAAGGCTCAAAATCAGTGAGACAAAAACAATAATTTTTCCGGCAGGGAGTGATATTTTTCCCGAAGCGAGGGGCAGAGAAGGTTTGTTGATTTTGTCGAATTGCACATCCACCACCTGGTTGTAGCCAGTGATGAACACATTGCACGAAAGTGCGCTGAAAAGACTGATCCATAAGATGGTATCCTGCCAGGAAGGCTGCGGCGTTGCCATGAGATAAAGCGCACCCACGCTCAAGGCCGAGCCGATGACCGTGTGCGGACGGGTAAACTTCCAGAATTGGTACAGTGCGCTCATTCGATGATCAGATAGGTAAGGCGGGCAAAGGTACCTTTCAAAATTCCATATCGCACAGTGATTCCATTTTCTGCTGCATTTTCTGCAAATTTTGCCATGTCTTTTCGCGACATGGCTTTCAGCACAGAAGCCATGCCATCCCAAAAAGTAACGAAGATTCCGATGGGAAAGACGTAGGTTAGGAGCAAGCTTTTCCATGAAAATGGCCTGACAAAAGGGATGAGGAGGAGAAGGCCAAGGGTAGTAATAAGCATGACTTTGAGAAATACGATGAGGTTGGGTTGCAAAGGCTCAATGACAACCAGTTTTGTACCGTTGAGTTTTCCGGTCAGGAGTAATTTTTCTTCTGCATTGAAATGGTGGAAAGCGTTGAACATCGTGTATAATTCAGCTTTCGGCAGGGCGTCGGCGAGCAGATCGACGGGCGTGAGGAGATACTGCACTCCGGGCATTCCTGAAATGCGCGCTGCTGCCTTGCGGTTGGGAAATTTATCACACATCAGGATGTTGTAATTGTTTTGGCGAAGGGTCGCCGTTGCAGCGAGGATTGAAAAACCGGCCCCGGCGCAAAGATCGACCAGGGTGCCGGAAGGATTTTTCCATTCCCTTTCCAGCATCAATTCGGTCGGGTGATAGAGCGAAAAGAGTTCGTAGACAAAAGCCAGGTAATCGGTTTGATAATCCCGTAACCAGTCCGGAAACCACGATTGGTCTTCAAATTCGAACAGGCGTAAAAGCATTCTTTTATTTTTGGCAGAGCTGATAATCCCGCGTTTCTTTGGGCAATGATTTTCGCACTCGCCGGCTTTATACTTTTTCTTGTGGTGATGGCCCAGTTGCTTCACCGCAGAGGCAGTCAGTCGGCTGCATTTTCGCGCAAGATACTGCACATTGGCGCGATTTCGGTCAGCGCAGCCTCGGTTTATTTGGTGCCGGATCGCGACGCGTTGTTGCTCATCACAGGTCTTGCCATTCCGGTATTGGGGATTTTGGTCTGGAAGGGTTTTTTCCGCGATCCCATCAGAGGCCGTCGAAGTTGGGGCATTTTTTATTTTGCCGTGGTATTTGGGCTGCTACTTTGGTTTTTTCGCGAAAGCAGACCCGAACTTATTTTTTATCCGATGCTCGTGCTGGCGCTCGCCGATGGTTTGGCTGCGTTGATCGGGGAGTGGGCGGGTAAAGGTTCTTATAATCTTTCTGGCGATGCACGGACGGTGGTGGGATCTGCCGTTTTTTTTGTTTCTGCTTTTGGTTGTTTGTGGTTTGGTCATTTCGCTTTCGCGGAAATTGGTCAGCGTCCATTTTCAGGTTTCCCCATGACCCTGTTGGTTGCGGGTTTTCTCACGCTGGTGGAATCGACTTCCCGAAAAGGCCGTGACAATATTTGGATTCCCCTTTTTCTGGTGTACTGGATGTTCCTGGCTCCCAATATCGCAATGGGAGATCTTGAGATTCTGGCTTCTATGATCCTGCCGGCGCTGGCTTCATGGATGGCATTGCGGATGGGTTGGTTGCGGGCAGATGGAGCAGTTGCGGCTTTGCTATTGGGATGGTTGACGCTCGTTTCCCCCAGTCCGCAATGGGTTATCCCCGCGCTGGTGTTTTTTGTGTTGGGTTCCATACTTTCCAAACTTCCTCCCCGCTCTGGTACATCTTCCAGTCGGAATGCCATCCAGGTTTTGGCCAATGGTGGGGTGCCAGTGTTGTTTCTTTGCGTTTATTTTCAGACCGGAATTACCGCTTTTCTGGTGGGAAGTGTATCGGGATTTGGCGCTGCCCTCAGCGATACCGCTTCTTCCGAAATAGGTTCGAGGCTGCGTCATCACACTTACGACATCGTCCGATGGCGGGCTGTGCCTTCAGGTTTGAGCGGGGGAATCAGTTGGAGTGGAACGCTCACAGGGTTGGGATTCGCGGTTGTGATGGCATTTGTGGTTGTGGCAATTCAGGGAGTATGGAATACAGGATTATTTGCTGTGGTCATCGTTGCGGGATTCGCAGGCAATCTCATCGATAGCTTGCTGGGCAGCTTGGTTCAGGCAAAATACCTCGGTCCGGATTTGGGTAAGTGGTCAGATGACCCTGTCAATCAGAATGATGAACCTCAGCGCGGCGTGAAATGGATCACCAACGATGTGGTGAATTTGCTGGCGGTTTTCTTCGCATGTCTCTTGGGATTTTTGATTTACAAGGCCCTGTAAATGAATTCAGATACCCTTATTTTCACACAAAGGGCTGTGGAAAATGAGGTATTTCTGAAACCCTGCGCAACATGTATTACGTACCTTAGTTGAGTTAAATAGATTCTCCCCCTATGACTGATCCATTGCCCTTCCGGGTGATTTTGGCTATGGCTTGCCTTTTATTTTTTGCAGGCCCGACAGCTGCGCAGGATTGCAACGATCCCATGCTCCTTTGCTCTCAGGCAGCCACTGATACCGTAAACACCAATGAAGGTTTTCCCTCTTCCATCGCAGCATCATTCTGCATGAACGAGGCGCCCAATGCCGTTTTTTTTCAGTTTAGCACGCTGAATACCGACGAATATACTTTCATAGAATATCTCGATTCAACAGCGACTATATTTTTAAGCATCGATTCTTGCATCACGGATACCTTGTATGGACAAGGGCTGGACATGGTGATATTTGAGGCTTCCGATATTTGCGATGCCACGACTTACGAAGATCCACTGTTTTGTACCGTGGAGATACAATCGTCACTCAGTGCCGAGCTCACTGGACTTCTTCCTTCCACAACGTATTACGTGATGGTAACAGGTCTTTTCGGACCACCACCGGCAGAATTACCGAGCGAATGCGCCTTCAATCTTGATGTGCAGGGACCTGCTGTAACGTATGACCTCGAGCCGGAACCAAATCCGAACGAAGCCATCGTGATCAATCCCGGTCAAACGGCCGCCATGGCTGTCACCCCGGAATTTGAACCATACGAATGGGCAGGTGAGGGATTGGATGGCAATACAGCTCCCGAGGTCGTTGCAGCGCCGACTGATTTTGGGGTTTATCCTTACACCGTTCAAACAGAGATTGATGGTTGTCCTTATGGGGTTACATTCACGGTGATTTTGCTTCCGCCCATCACACCTTACAATGCTTTCACGCCAAATAGTGATGGATTCAATGATACCTGGGAGGTCGACAGAATTCAACAATTTCCAAATGCACAGGTGGTTGTGTATTCCCGATGGGGCACCAAAGTATTCCAGGCTACCAACTACCGGGAAGACTGGGATGGAGATGACCTGCCCGCTGCTACGTATTACTATGTAATTGAACTCAATGACCCGGACAATTTTGATGCTCCTCCCATCACCGGTTCAGTAACTATTCTGCGATGAAAGGTAAATCTCTAAGTGCTGTCGTCGTTTTTATCCTGGTAGCTCATTTTGGCTCTGCTCAGCAAAATGCACAGTACACGAATTTTTTATTTAATGCTTTCGCGCTCAATCCGGCCAATGCCGGTCTGAAGGAATGTCTCGATGCCCGGGTGGGATATCGCACGCAATGGGCCGGATTTGAGGACAATCCGCGCACTACTTTTCTCAGTGCCCACCAGAGGATCAATTCCATCAGTCGCGAAAGAGGCGTGATACACGGTGCGGGCATCGTGGTCTTTGCAGACAATACGGGACCGAGCAGCCGAACATCGCTGCAGGGAGCCTATGCCGTGCATATTCCCATCTCACGTAAAACCAGGCTTTCTTTTGGCGTTGGCCTCGGCGCAATGCAATACAGGTTGGATGTTTCGCAGTTCAATGTGCCAGATGCCGGCGATCCCATCCTCCAGCAATCACAGTCCGAGTTTGTATTTCCGGATATCAGCTCCGGGGTTTGGCTTTACAGCAAATACTGGTTTGTTGGTTTCAGCGGAAATCATCTTACCAATCCTACGCTCGACGACATCGGTGAAGATGTGCGACTGCAGCCCAATTTTAACCTGATGGCAGGAAGGATTTACGAGGTAGGCGACAAGATGAGTTACATCCCGGCGGCTCAGATGAAATTTACTGGTAACTCAAAGGCCTCACTTGACGTAAACTTTTGGGCGGACTACGACAACCGGGTAGCCCTTGGAGTCGCATTCAGGTCAGACGATGCCGTTTCCGCCATGTTAAAATTTAACTTTTTGGACTATTTTACCCTTGCTTATGCCTATGATTACTCATATTCCAAGATTCGGTTTGGCTCTTCAAACAGCCATGAGATTATGCTCGGAATTACGGCGTGTCCAAGAGGTCAGAAAGTTGGATTTGTCCCTTGCAACGCTTATGACTAGAACGTGAAAACGAAAAGACAAACCGGTCTGATAAGAACAATACTGGCAACCATTTGCCTGATCTTTGTATTTTCAGCTTCACATGCCGAGGTTTTTTATTGGCTGGGTAAAACCTCCAATTGGCACCAAGTACAAAATTGGGAGGTCAACGGTCAAATGGCTGCGCGACTCCCCGGAGTACAGGATCACGTCATTTTATCGTCCGGCTCAGAATCTCAACAAATTTTATTTTCGGAATCCATTCATGTGGCGTCTCTCCAATCCATGGATCGGCGACCATATTCTTTCGAAGCTGCCGGAGATGTAATGTTGCGTATTGCCACCCATTTTTCCCTTCCGGAAAAATCGCAGGCAACAGGTGATTTTAAAATTTTACTTGGCGCGGAATCCGGCTCAGCAAATTTCTACGCCTTTCCTTCCACTTTCGAAAATTTTATTGAATCCAAAAATCCGATTAACGTTCAAAAGCCAGCATCAGGTGCGATGGAAAAGAGCGCTTTTTGTGCTTCTTTTACAATTGTGCCGGCTCCTGTAGCACCTACTTGCAACGGTTTTAATAATGGTATTGCTGCTGTATTGGTACCGACAAATGGAGTGGGTCCTTACGCCTACCAATGGGTAGGTGGACCTCAAACCCGTCAATGGTTTAATCGCGGTGCAGGAACATACACCGTCATTGTACTCGATTTGGGTCAGGGAGGAATTCCTTGTAATCTCGATGTTTTTGTAAATGAGCCAGGTCCCTTGACCGTCTTCAGCATGAATGCCTCCACCCCTTTGTGCGCGGATGTATGCAATGGTACTGCTGCTCCTTTGGTTATCGGCGGGAATGGTGGATATACTTTTACATGGTCCAGCGGAGAGGTTGGTTTGACCGCCTCGGCGCTCTGTCCTGTTTTCACTTTGAATATTGAAGATTCACAAGGTTGTGAATACGATACAACTTTTGTTTTCCCAAATTCGCCGGATACAATTCAGTTTAATGCCACCATCAATCCGGTGGTGTGTAATGGAGATGGCGACGGTTCTATTGGTATGTCCATTACGGGTGGCGTGGGAAATTTTGCTGTAAGCTGGACAGGCCCCAGTGGTTTTTCTTCCGTATCCCAAAATATTTCTGGCTTAATACCAGGAACTTACACCATTACTGCGGAAGACGATAATGGATGTTTGGCGACTGAAAATTTTACAATAAGTGAGAATCCACCAATAATTGTTTCCAGTACGAAGTCGGATAATCTCTGCGCCAACGGGAATGTGGGAAGTATCAATTTGACTCTCACAGGTGGTGCTGCACCCTATGACATTTCGTGGATCGGACCGGGTGGTTTCACCAGTTTGAGTGAAGACTTAAGCGGCCTTGCATCTGGTATTTACGATGTTTCGGCTCTTGATGCAGGCGGCTGCGCCATTTCCCTGCAGGTGGAAATTTTGGAACCGTCGGAAATACTTATCTCGTTTGTTACCAATGATGTATCGTGTTTCGATGGAAATTCCGGTAGCATTACAGCCTTGACGTCGGGGGGTTTTGCTCCTTTCACTTTTACGTGGTCGGGGCCGGACGGATTCACAGAATCTGGTTCAACGATTACCAATCTCGAAGTGGGCAACTATATAGTAATCACAACAGATGGGAATGGTTGCACCATGTCTGATAGTACTACGATTACTTCTCCTCCCGAGTTGACAGCTGGCTTTACCACCTCACCGCTTACTTGTCAGGGAGGAAATAATGCATCTATTGTTCTGGCTGTCACCGGAGGGTTGGCACCTTATTCTTTCGCTTGGACTGGTCCGGCGGGATTTTCATCTACTGCGCAGAATATTTCGGGTTTGGGATCGGGTACATATACGGTCACCATCACCGACGCAAATAATTGTGCCCTGATCGCAAACGCAGAAATTATCAGTACCACCCCGATCAGTATATCAGGTGCCACCGTTCCGGCATCTTGCTCAGGCAGTGGTACTGGAACGATTTCCATCGCCTTGATGGGTGGGCAAGCACCTTATTCTTTCGCTTGGACTGGCCCCATTGGATTTATCAGTTCCAATCAGAATATCACTGGTCTTATTTCCGGGACCTACAACGTACTGGTTACGGATGCAAATGGATGTCAGGCTTCAGCATCTTTTAACGTAAGTGGACCTGCAAATCTGACAGCCACTTTTACTACAACAAGTGTTTTGTGTTTTGGCGCGGCCACAGGGTCCATCACCACAACGCCCAGTGGTGGCACGCCTCCATATACCTATCTCTGGATAGGTCCGGGAGGTACCATTCTTACCACACAGTCTATTTCCAATGTACTCGCGGGTGAATTTACCCTACAACTAACGGATGCAAACAATTGCCAGTCGTTTCTCGACGTGGAAATCACCCAGAGACCTCCTTTTAACATCACCCGTGTTGTTACCCACGCCACCTGTTTTAACGGTTCCAATGGTGCTATACAGCTCAATGTTTCGGGCGCAACGCCGGGATTCACATACGCATGGACTGGTCCGGCTGGATTTACGGCAACAACCAGAAATATTTCAGGACTTTTGGCCGGAACATATGTCGTAAACATTACGGATGCGAATGGATGTGTGACTACAAGAACATACACCGTAAACCAACCCCTGCAAATTACGGTTGGTGGTGTCACAACTGGTAATGTCTGTGCAGGAGAGAATGATGGCAGTATTGACCTCTCCGTGCTAACCGGGGCTGGACCATTTACGTATGCCTGGTCGGGACCTGCGGGATTTACTTCCAATACGCAGGATATTACAAATCTGATTGCAGGGAATTATACCGTTGTGGTTACCAATTCTCAGGGTTGCACGGGTACGGCGATTTATGTGATAAGTGAAAATCCGGTCATTACGATTTCGGAAAATATTTCGAATATCTCCTGTTTTGGAGCAACTGATGGTTCAATTGCAATATCGGTGCAAGGTGGGGTTGCTCCATACGGGTTTTTTTGGGCTGGTCCCAATGGATTCTCATCGACCATGCAAAATATCACAGGCCTCGCTGTCGGTAATTATATTCTCAACATCACAGATGCCGGAGGATGTGGGGTTCAGTTTATCCTGACCATCATGGAACCTGGTGAATTAACAATAGTCATTGCTGCAACAAACATCACCTGTTTTGGGGATGCAGATGGTGAGTTGTTACCAACCATTTCCGGTGGCTCGGCTCCGTTTTCCTATCTCTGGTCAGGACCAAATGGTTTTACATCTGCCTCTGAAATACTCACTGGACTGGAAGCAGGCACTTATACTTTAAACATAGCCGATGCTGCGGGTTGTATCGCAGAAGGAAGTGCGGTTATTTCCGAGTCAGACATACTGATGGTGGTCGTGAATATTACCCAACCCGAATGTCTATCTGACAATGGAGTGCTGGTTGCCTCAGCCACAGGTGGCACTGTTGCCATTGAATATGCGTTTTCTTGGTTCGATGAATTGGGCAATTTGATCGGAACTTCATCTACGATTGGTGGACTTGCCCCCGGCGATTATGAAATTGTTGTGACAGATGACAATGGCTGCACCGCCAGTCAGGTCATTGAATTGACGCGCGATGCCTTTAACGTTTCTGCTTCCCTCACCAATTCAACCTGTGTGGGAGCTAATGACGGTAGCGTGACTGTTACACCGATCAGCGGAACAGCCCCCTTTACGTATTCATGGTCGGGTCCGAATGGATTTACGGCAAGTACGTCTGCAATTTCAAGTCTCAGCCCGGGTGCATACGAGCTTCAGGTTACAGATGGCACGGGTTGTATTATCAATTTGGTCTAGGACATAGCTGATCCTGTAGCCATTTCTTTAAATCCATTGGTTGTACCAGAATCGTGTGACGGTATTGGAAACGGCTCCATTTCGCTCAACATTATCGGAGGGCAGCCCGCTTATCTGATTGAATGGGCAGGGCCTGATGGTTTCATCGCCAATACAGCTTTTATAGGTGGCCTGGTGGCCGGTAATTACGATTTGTCGGTGACAGATTTAAACGGCTGCGTGGTAAACGATACCATTGCTGTATCTACACTAGCCGCTATTAATCTTTCTTTATCTGGTATCAATACTGCTTGTTTTGGTGGGCTTTCCGGAGAAATCACGAGTTCCGTATCCGGTGGCACCGCTCCTTATGATTATCAATGGTCTGGTGACAGTGGTTTCAGTTCCACTGCTGAAAATATCGCAGGTCTGGCAGCTGGAACATATATCCTCGCACTTACAGACGCCAATGGTTGTCAGGTCTCAGATAGCCTTGAGATTATCGACGCGATTGAGATTATCGTAGATATTCTCATCCAAAATGCCACCTGTCTTACAGCCAATGGATCTGCTCAGGCCAATGCCATTGGAGGTCAGGGCGTGTTTTCTTTTTCATGGCTTGACGGTGGTGGGACGGAATTAAGTACCACAGAAAATCTGACCAATGTCGTTTCGGGAATTTATACACTTGAAGTTATGGATGGAGCGGGATGCGTTGTAATCGAGACAGTTGTGATCACAGACGTGAATGGTACAATTGACGCCTCCATGAATCCCGTGAGTTGCTTTGGGTTCAGCGATGGTGCAATCGATATTACGGTTAATGGTGGTTTATCGCCTTACACCTACAGCTGGAGCAGTCCCGGAGGCTTTGCTTCAACGGATGAAGATATCGCGGGGCTTGTGCAGGATACTTATAACGTGGTAGTTACCGATGCCAATGGGTGCATCTACGCCGCTTCATTTGATCTGCCTTCTGCGCCAGAACTTACTGCTTCTGCAAATATGTCATCCGTGACCTGTCTCGGAGGAGACGGAAGTATTTCGCTCCTTATTCAGGGCGGAACTGCACCTTTTGATATTAACTGGACTGGACCCGATGGATTTTCTGGTGCGGGAGCAACCGTATCAAATCTGGAGATTGGAATGTACAATTACGAAATTATGGATGCCAATGGATGTGCTTTCAGTGGGTCGTCCGAGGTGTTATTCAATCCGGACATTCAGGTTACGGAAACCATTACTCCATTGCTCTGCGGCGGCGCATCAACTGGATCAATCGCACTGGATGTTACTGGCGGAACAGCGCCATATAACTATTTATGGAATGGGCCAGGTGGATTTACTTCTGGCCAGGAAGACCTGACAGATTTGTCGGAAGGAATCTATACCCTGCTGCTCAACGATGCCCTTGGGTGCGAAGTGACATTTGATTATGA
>JBBSDD010000024.1:0-12835 GCA_038249755.1 Flavobacteriales bacterium
GGGTAATGAAACCCAACGCCCAGTCCCATTCTTCGGGCGAAAGGCTCGAAAATGAAAACGTGGACTGAATTTCCTTCAGCAACTGCTCCGGATAGAATCCATCCGAAACAGCCAGCGTAATAAGGTATTGAACCATCACATCAAAACTCCGGATATACGGCAGCCGTTCTTCCACATCGCCGCGGCTCATGGCCCGCCTGATCGCTGCACATTCGATGAGTTGGAGTGCATTGGTCGGCAAAAAATATATCACACTTTCCTGACCCGGGGCGTGGCCGCTGCGGCCCGCCCTTTGTACAAATCTGGCCACTCCCTTGGGACTGCCTACCTGAATAATGGTTTCGACAGGTCGGAAGTCGACGCCCAAATCGAGGCTGCTGGTGCACACCACGCATTTCAGTTTTCCGGTGTGAAGCGCATCCTCCACCCAATCTCGCAATTCTCGGCTGATCGATCCGTGGTGCATGGCCATGACTCCGGAAAGTTCCGGGGCAATGGCAAGGAGATGTTGATACCACAATTCAGCTTGGGCCCGGGTATTGGTGAAAATGAGGGTTGTTTTGCTCTTTTCGAGAATCGGCAGGATTTTATCGGCCAGCCTGGTGCCCAAATGGCCCGCCCACGGATATTTTTCGATATCCGGGGGAATGATTGGAATTACCCGGATTTCCTTTTTGATATTGGCTTTGACGAATGTCAATTTCAACCCGGTTTTATTCGGCCCAATCAAAACATCCATGGCCTGGTCCATGTTGCCAATGGTCGCCGAGATTCCCCAAATCTGCGCCTTCGAAATCGATTTCATGCGTGAGAGCGCGAGTTCAAGCAATACGGCTCGTTTTGAACCCATCAATTCGTGCCACTCATCGGCCACCACGAATGATACAGTGCGAAAATATTCGGTATATCCCTTACTCGCCAAAATCAGGTGCAGGCTTTCGGGCGTGGTGATGAGCACCTCCGGGGGTTTTTTCCGTTGACTTACCCGCTCTTTGGTAGGCGTGTCGCCGGTACGTATGGCAATTTCCCACGGCAATCCGATGTCCATGCAGAAGTCAGTGCAGGCATTTCGAATGTCTTTCGACAAAGCGCGAATAGGAGTTATCCAAATGATTTGCAAACCTGGTTTGCGGCGGGTCTGGGCATCGGGCATTCCATGTATTTTCAGGTAACTGAGTGCAGCTCCGATAAATAGGGCATATGTTTTTCCGCTACCCGTGGGGGCGTTGAGTATACCTGATTTCCCATTCAGACAAGCCTCCCAGGTTTCGATTTGAAATGGAAAAGGGTGCCAGCCTTTCTGACGAAACCAATGAAGGGCCAAATCTAAATCCACATGAGGCGGCGGCATGGAACTTAAAACGCGGGGTGTTGGGGTTTGTTTTCCAAAATGGTTTCCAGGCGTTCCATCACTTCCGGCGTGAATTTGTCCATGTGATTGGTGACTTTCAGATTTTCTTCCAGTTGTGAAGTTTTGCTCGCACCTAGAATGACGGTGCTTACATCGGGATTTTTTAGGCACCAGCCAATCGAAAGGTGGGGCATTGAGAGTCCGATTTCTTTTGAGAAAACCTGGAGCTTTTTGATTTTGGCGATGGTCTGTTCCGCCATCAACCTGTCTTTTAGCCAGTGCAATTCCGCTCGTTGCAACCGGGATTCGGCATCTGCGCCGTCAAGGTATTTTCCCGAAAGGATGCCTGAAGCCAGCGGACTCCAGGTGGTAGTCCCCAAGCCCACCGTTTTGTATATCTGTTTGAATTCGACCTCGACTTTTTCTCTTACGAGCATGTTGTACTGCGGTTGTTCCATCACCGGGCCGATCAGATTATATCGCTGTGCAGCCATATGCGCCTCCATAATCTCCTGAGCACTCCATTCACTGGTGCCCCAATAGAGAATTTTTCCCTGCGTGATCAGGTTGTGCATGGTCCAGACTGTTTCCTCGATCGGCGTATTTTTGTCAGGACGATGGCAAAAATACAGGTCCAGATAATCGACCTGAAGTCTTTTGAGCGCATCATGGCATGCCTCAACCACGTGTTTGCGATGTAGCCCTTTTTGGGTTGGCAGGCTGCCTCCGGCGCCAAAAAACACTTTACTCGAAACGGCATACGTATCCCGGGGCCAATTGAATTTTTTAAGAATATTGCCCATTACGCGCTCCGATTCTCCATTGGCGTAGACTTCTGCGTTGTCGAAAAAATTGACACCCGCGTCGTAAGCGATTTTCATCAGATTTTCTGATGTATCATCCCCAATCTGATTCCCAAACGTAATCCAGGAGCCAAATGAAAGCTCACTAACCTGCAAACCCGATTTTCCCAACCTTCTGTATTCCATAATTATTTGTTCGATAAGCGTTTATGAATGAATATTAATTTTTCGTCGATCTTCAAAGATCAGAATTGATTCCGGCTTCTTACGAATAATTGGAAAATCTTGTGATATTTACGCAAAAGAGGTAATCTTCCTCCTTAACCTTATTTAACCATACAGAGAAACTTGGCTTTATTTGATAAATCAGGCAGTAAAAAAGAAGAACTAACGCCGAAAGAATTCGAGCAGGCTTTTGATTCGTATTTTACCGCGATACGCAATTACCTTTATTATAAATGTTCTCAGGCTGACCTTGCAGAGGATGTAGCGCAGGATGCCTTTGTCAAACTGTGGGAGACGAGGGATCGGATTGACAAAACTTCTATAAAGGCCTATTTGTATACCATTGCTGGAAATTTATTGATTAATCAATTGAAGAGAGATCAACTTAAGTTCAAATTTTTGAATCTCCAAACGGATAGGAAAGACAATGTAACGCCCGAGTATTTGATTGAGATGGAAGAATTTGATCAAAAATTACAGGCTGCTTTGGCGAAAATTCCGGATGGCGCGAGGGAAGTATTTTTGATGAATCGCATCGAAGGGTTGAAATACCACGAAATTGCGGAAAGACTTGGATTGAGTATGAAAGCCGTTGAAAAACGCATGTCTCGTGCTTTGGCTGTGCTCAGGGGTGAAATCGACTTAAAATTTTAACCTGTGGAACAAAGTAAGAAGAAAAAAAAAATACTGGATAAGCGGATTCTTGATCACACGTCATCATGGCGTACACCATTTGCTTACAACACAGCGGGTGAATCTAAACTAGCCGTTCTAATCCGGATTGGAGAGCCACGTAGTTTGACTGTTGATATTTTAAAGGAGGTGAATGAGCACACCCCTGAAGTGCGGAGGGTTTCTGATTTCAATTGGTGGAAATTAGCGGCGTGTCTGGGTTTTATTACTGCCGTTCCTTTTTTAATAGAAATAACGGGACGTGTTGAAATACGGAATGCAAAGGATGCCAACGATATGGTGCTGTTGCCTGATGGTTCGAGCGTGAATATGACCCCAGGCTCCGAATTGAAATACAATAAATTCATTTGGACGGTAAACCGACGACTTGATTTTGAAGGTGCGGGATACTTTGAAGTGGCTGAGGGTTCTTTGTTCCGGGTGTGCACAGGGGTAGGCGATGTCAAGGTACTGGGTACTTCTTTTTCCGTTTGGACCAAACCACACCTGCTCTTTGTGCAGTGTACAAGTGGTGAAGTAGAAGTGGAAACCGGCGATAAGCTGGTGCACCTCAGAAAGGACCAGTTTACTACAAGCGATGGTGAGAAATCATATTCAGCATTGCCAGTTCGAAACATTCCAATTCTTCCTGAAAATTCGGATTTACTAATTTTTGAGGAAACACCACTAGGTGCTGTTTTTGCGCAGTTGTCATTTAAAACTGGCCTACAAATCCAATCGGAACTCAATCCGGATTGGCGTTACAATGGTACCTTAGACGCAAAGAAGATGGAGGAAAGTTTTGAATTACTTTGTAAACCTTTTGGGGCAACTTATCAGATAAGTGCCAGTGGTATCGTATCTATTAAACGCTGATGCGCTATATTTTCATCCTGATTTTTGTATTGCTGGCAGGTATGTGCTGCGCACAGACTCCTTTGCGTGAAAAAATTCCGGCTAAACAATTTTCGGGAAAATCATTGAATAGATCCTTAAAGATCCTCAACAGGAAGTACGAGTTGCGATTTTCTTATTATCCTGAAGCTACTGAATATATTGTGGTGCCAGAGATGCCCGATTCTATTGATATTGAAACCTTCCTCACCATTTGTTTATCAGAAACGGAATTTGAATTCGAAAGAATTGCGGATACCTATGTCATAAAACCACAGGAGGTGGCACAGAATAACAAAACAGTAAAGCGGAGAAATTTTGCGATAAGCGGAATAATCAGAGATATTAAAACCGCGGAATCGCTCCCTTTCGCGAGCGTGGGCATCGCTGGTACCGATATCAGTATTTCGTCAAATGTCGAGGGAAAATTTACATTACTCTCCGTTCCCACCGATACTTCCACTGTGATTGTCCGCTATTTGGGTTACAAAGATTTACGAATCAACTTGTATCCAGGATTAACGACGTCCAATGCAGTATACGAGATGCAGCAGCAGGAACGCCGTTTACCCTCCGTCCAAATTACGGCCTTGCGGCAAAAACTAGTAGACATTTCACCAGGTGTTAGTCAATATAACTTCAATACTGCAGAAATAGTCAAATTGCCAAACCTGGGTGAAAATGATTTGTTTGCCGCCCTGCGCTGGATGCCTGGGGTGAGCAGCAGTTCCGATGCCAGTGCTGGCCTGCGGATACGGGGGGACGGCTCAGATCAAAATCTTGTCATGTTTGATGGAATTACAGTTTATCATGTAGATCACTTTTTTGGATTTCTCAGCGCTTTTAACAGCAACGTGGTAAAAAATGTCCAGGTCAATAAAGGGGGATTTGATGCGCGGTTCGGAGGTCGTACATCTGGATTTTTAGAAATCACGGGTATTGATGGAAATAAAAAAGAGCCAAAAATTAGTGTAGAAGCAAATATGCTGAGCGTCAATTTTCTGGCTGAGTTACCAATCGTTGAAGACAAAGCATCTCTCATAGTGGCCTATCGCAGAGCATATACGACCATCGTCCAAAGCCCGACCTACCAGAATATTTTTAATAATATTTTCAATTCGAGTATTCCGAATGTACAGGCCAGCAACGCAAATGTTTTTCGGGGTGACCAGCAACCGGAATATTTTTACTACGATATGAACGTCAAGTTTGACTTCCAGCCATCAAAAAAAGATGCTCTCTCTTTTAGTTATTACGGTGGTCAGGATGATTTAAATATTTCTTTTACAGGTGAGGAGAGCGGTATCCGACGTGTGTCAAGTGATGCCACACAGTGGGGCAATCAGGGCGGAAGTATGAAATGGTCGAGAAAATGGAACAAGCAGTTTTTTACCTATGCCAATTATGGTATTTCAAGGTATCGAAGTAATCTCGACGCCGAAGTCTCTTTCTTTTTCTCGGATGATGAGTTGTTTAGCCGCCGTTTTTACGATCAGCGTGCTACTGTGAATGACAATACGCTGCGATTGGATAATGTTTATGAAGTAAACAAAAACGCCCGGATGGAATTTGGATATTGGCGTACAAATTACCGTATCGGCCTAGAAGCACAAGATCAGGATTTTATTTTTCAGGATTCCATTCAAAGCGCCAGCCTCGATGCACTGTATGCACAATGGAATCAAAAATTAGGAAAATTAACCCTTCAGGGAGGTTTGCGGGTCTCATACTATGAAACGACAAGTAGATGGTACCCTGAACCAAGGATCTCGGGTGCTTATAAAGTGAATGATAAATTGACTTTTAAATCGGCCTTTGGAATGTACACCCAGATGATCAGACGTCTCAACGAAAGGAGTTTGTATTTCAGTATACCTGAAACATGGGCGCTGGCGGGAAGTAATGACGTGCCTGTGTTGAGGAGCAACCATTATATTCTGGGCGCTACCTTTTTATTCAATGCCTGGGAATTTGATGTGGAAATCTACCACAAGGCAGAAACCGGAACTGTAGAATTTTTGTTTCCAGAGTTTGGTATCTCAAGCGGAAGGCTGGATCAATTTGCCCTGAACGGAGAAAAACATGTGTACGGAATGGATTTTTTGCTGAAAAGATCTTTTGCGAATCATGGTATTCTATTTGGCTATACCTATTTAGAAGCTTCGTCCCGGTATAATGGAATTAATCGTGGTAACTATTTTCCCAGCCTAGGTGAATCAAATCATGAGCTTAGCATGGTATACAATTTTGAATGGAAGAGGTGGGATTTTTCGAGTGGTATTGTAGTAGCTAGTGGACAACCGTATACACCCGTATTGGGTACCTATGTGTTGACTCTTCAAAGTGGAGAGGATCAGCAGTTTATAAGTATTGGCGGCATCAATTCGGAAAGATTGGATTGGTACCATAGATTGGATGTATCTGCGGGATACACCATTCCTTTGCGAAAGGGCGTTTTTCAGGCGGGTATATCAGTTTATAATGTGTACAACAATTTGGCTGTAAAATTCATAGACTACTTTGAAATTCCTGAAGAAGATAGCAGTTTCTATACTTTGGGCCGACGCGATATTCTCTCGCTGGGTTTTACACCATCTTTGTTTCTGAAGTTGAAGTTATGAGCAGATTGAAAAATATATCATGGATTGCCGGGGTGATGGCTTTATGCCTTACTGCCTGCTCGACTGACGACAATGCGGACACCAATAATCTTTCAAATAAAATCGTAGTGGAAGCTTACGTGTATGCAAATGAACGTATCGATCACGTCAAGATTTTCAAAATTCATGCGGAAGGATTGGCGGATGCCATACCTGTAGAAGCCGCAGGAGTGCAGGTTACGCAAGGGAATAATGTGTTTCTTCTTTATCAATCCGATACGATTCCAGGGCTATACCAGCAAGCAGTCACGGATTCCCTTTTCCCCAATGGAAATGAGAATTTGCATCTGCAGATCCAAACCCAGAATAACAATTACAATGCCCATTGCTATATGCCTATGCTGGTTACAGGATTGACTATCAGTAATTCCAATATTCAAATTATACCCGGTGATCAAAGTCAGACTGTGGCTACCCTAAAATGGGATGCCATGCCAACCGGCACCTCGTATGCCATTTTTGTTCGCCAAATTCCATCGGAACCAGATCACGTTGAGCTCTATGCACCGGATCAGGATGACAATCCATTTCTGGATATCGTACATACCAATATGGTGGAACTCAAAAGTGTGCACTTCCGATATTACGGCTCCTATCAACTCTACGTCACGGCCGTATCTCAGGATTACGAAGTGTTTTATGACCAACCTTCCGTTGGAATGGCCAATGCCGCCGGCAACATCGAAAATGGATGGGGCATTTTTACCGCGTTTTATGGCTCAACCGTAAATGTATCGGTGCAATAGGTAGGGAATAAAATAGCAGAAGTGTATCATCTTCGTCCATGGTGAAATCATGGTATTATATCAGACCAAACGTGAAAGATAATTTCAACAAGCTTCCCGAACATCTTTTGAATGAAAGCCGCCTACCTTTTTCGCGATCAAAAGAAGAAGCGTGGCAAAATATTCAATTGAGAATAGCTGGGACAAAAGAAAACAGAATTTACCGCATAAACAGATTCTCGCCAGCACTGCGGTTGGCTGCGGGAATTGCCATTGTGTTTGGTTTGCTCGTTTCGCTCACCTACCTCGCAGGCAATGTAACAATCACTTCAGAGGATTCGAAAATAGCCAAAGCGCATGTTTTTCCCGATGGCTCCGAAGTGTCCTTAAATGTAAACACGGAGATCTCATACAACAAACTGATGTGGCATCTTTCCCGGGATGTGGACATGGTTGGCGAAGCTTTTTATTCTGTGGAGAAAGGTCGCCCTTTTGAAATTCAAACGCCTGAAGGAAGCGTTTTGGTGCTTGGTACATCTTTTAATGTGCTTGCCGCTCCCGGTGTTTTTGAGGTGAGTTGCAAAACAGGAAAAGTTGCCGTTTCAGATTTTATAGGTTTTATTACCACACTGGAGCCAGGGATGTCCGCTTCGCTGGCCAAAAATGATTGGAATTTTGTTGAAGTACCTGTCAATTCAATCGGAAACTGGGTCGAGGAAGAATTTTATTTTGAAGATACCGCCGTGTCAGAGGTTTTTCAAATTATAGGAAAAGAAACAAATTACAAATTTGTAATTCAAGACAAGCTTGAGATGACCTATTCAGGTCAGATCAATAAAAATCAGGATATCAATGATATTCTAAACATTATTTGCCTGCCATTAAATCTGTCATACAGCATCGACGGCAATTTAATTACCATAACCAAAAAATAAAGCCATGCTGAAAGATCTCAATAAAATACGGATGAGCTTAAAAGCCAACAAGATTTACAGTGGAATGACGCCTCTATGGGATGAATACTACGCCGAGGCTCAGAATATAAAATTCAAGAATAAATGGGACCAGGTAAAAAAACTGAAATAAGTCCCTTCAAGATCTGACCAAAACCAATTCGCACAGTTATTGGTTATTTTAGAATCCGATTACTGGCTGCGGTAAACGGATTTTTTATTTTCCCTTTTCGGGGAATGTGAACGAATCGGAAAAAGTCAATGAAGGCTCAGGTCCGCCAAAATCCTTCCAGCCGTTTCTCCTGCCAGAATATCGTCTAAATATCCGGGAATTTTTTCCAAGGATACAATGGTGGCCATATTTTCCAGATTGGCTGGTTTGAGTCTTCCCGCCAAAGCTTTCCACACCTCAAGTCTGAGAGATCGCGGTGTTTCAGCCGATTCAATGCCCAGCAGATTCACACCGTTCAGAATAAACGGATACACTGTTGTAGACAAATCTGAAGATCCTACCAAACCACATGCTGCCACATTCCCATTTCGCGCACAGGCTTTCAGCAAATTGGCCAGTGTTTTACCTCCCACAGTATCAATCGCGCCCGCCCATTTGTGGGCTACAAGCGGTTTTTCAGATGGGTCGATTAATTCTTCGCGGTTGATGCACCGTTTGGCTCCTATCTGTTGAAGCCAGGGATAATGTTCCAGTTTTCCGCTTGATGCAATAACGTTGTACCCCGCTTTTTTGAGAATGGCCACAGCCATTGAACCCACACCGCCGCTGGCACCTGTTACTACGATGTCGCCAGAATCCGGATGCTGGCCGTTGGTTTCCATCTTCTGAAGTGCCAGTGCAGCCGTAAAACCTCCTGTGCCAATTATCATCGATTCCTGTAGTGTAAGGCCTTCCGGCAAAGGAATTACCCATGCGGCCGGTATGCAGATATATTCTGCAAATCCACCTTTGGTATGCATGCCAAGGTCGTATGAGGTCACCAGGACCGCATCACCAGTTTTAAAGTCGGGATGATGGCTCGATTCTACAATTCCCGAAGCATCCACGCCGGGCGTGTGCGGAAAATGTCGGCTTACACCTTTGTGACCTTTTGCCGACAAGGCATCCTTGTAATTAAGTGCGGCATAAGCCACTTTGATCAAAACCTCATTTTCCGGAAGGAAATCAAATGGCACCAGCTCAACTGCTTTGGTGAATTTTCCATTGTCTTCCCGGACTACCAATGCCCTGTAAGTGCCTTCTATCATGATTTGGTTATTGTTGCAATGCATTTTAGTTCAATACCGATGGGAGTGGGAAGGCTATTTATTTCCACCGTAGTCCTACAAGGCTGATTGTCGGCAAAATATTCAGCGTAAATGCGGTTATATGTGCTGAAATCAGCTTTCATATTGGTCAAAAACACGGTGACATCTACCAGGTTGGCCCACGAAGAACCGGAAGCTTCGAGGATCAAACGCACATTTTTGAAAACGGAATGGCATTGGGCCTCAATATCATAACCCGCAATGCTGCCATCCGGATTTAATTCCACACCGGGAATTTTTTTCGTGTTTCGTTCTCTGGGTCCCACCCCGCTTAAGAAGAGCAGATTTCCCACGCGTCGTGCGTGCGGATAAAGCCCGACTGGCTCTGGCGCTTTGTCGGAATTGTAAATCGGCGACTCATTTGTCATTTATCAAATTTTGGAGATTCGAAACTACACAATGAAAATCAAATTACCGACCTTGGTGCAAAGACTGGCAAACCTGAAGCATTCATTTTTTGTTACTAAATTATGGCTCTCATTACTTTCACGGATCGTGGATTGTATTGCGCGAAAGCGGATATATACATAGATCCCTGGCGTCCTGTGCCCAAAGCGCTCATAACCCATGCGCATGCTGACCACTCCCGATCGGGGATGGGGTCGTATCTGGCGCACCGCCACAGTATTCCGGTGATGCATCACAGACTTGGCGACATTCAGTCGGAAGGAGTAGCGTATGATCAGAAAGTGATGATAAACGGCGTGGAAATCAGTTTTCATCCGGCAGGTCATATCCCCGGTTCTTCTCAAATCCGTCTGGCGCACAAAGGTGAGGTCTGGGTTGTTTCCGGCGATTACAAGCTGACTGATGATGGTTTGAGTGCGGCTTACGAACCCGTGAAATGTCAGCATTTTGTGACGGAAAGCACATTCGGATTGCCCGTGTACAAATGGCAGACGCAAGATGAAGTGATGCGCGAAATCAATTCTTGGTGGGCTGAAAATAACGCCAACGGTATCACGACTGTGATCTTGGGGTATGCCCTCGGCAAGGCCCAACGCATTCTGGCAAATCTCGATGTGTCAATTGGTGAAATATTCCTCCACGGCGCCATCGCCAACAGCAATATTGCGCTGGAAGCCGCCGGTTACGTCTTTCCAAAATCTGAAAGAATAACCCGGGAAACAGACAAAAAACGGTACAAGGGCGCCATCGTCATCGCACCCCCATCTGCCATGGGCAGCGCGTGGATCAGGCAGTTTAAACCCTATCAGATTGGCACTGCCTCGGGGTGGATGGCCTTGCGCGGACCGCGGAGAAGGAGAAATGCTGACCGCGGTTTCATCTTGTCCGACCACGCCGATTGGGCGGAGCTCAATGAAGCGGTAGCCATGTCGGAAGCAGAAAACATTTACGTGACCCACGGTTATACCTCTGTATTCAGCAAATGGCTCACGTACAGGGGCTTAAATGCGAAAATCGTGCAAACAGAATATGAGGGTGAATTGGCTGAAATCGGCGAATCAGCCACAAAAGATCCAGATCCTGAATGAAAAGATTTGCCGAACTCATTGCCGCACTCGACGGCACTTCCAAAACCCTTGAAAAGCGCAAAGCCCTCGTGGCGTATCTGGCTTCCGCCAATGACAGTGACAAGCTTTGGTGTGTGGCGCTCCTTTCCGGAAAACGACCGCGTCGCCCGGTCAAAACGAGTCTGCTTCGGCTATGGGCTTCGGAGGTTTCAGGCGTTCCACTCTGGCTTTTTGAAGAATCTTATTTTGTGGTAGGCGACCTTGCGGAAACGGTAGCCCTGATTTTGCCAGAGCCCACTGAAAACAATGACAAGTCGCTTTCCGGAAGAATGCACGAACTCCAGGAAATGCGCGGGATGGAAGATGATGCCATTGAGATTCTGATCAAAACGGCGTGGAACGAGATGAACCAAAACGAGCGTTTTGTTTTTAATAAATTGATCACGGGCGGGTTTCGGATTGGCGTATCGCAAAAATTGATGGTGAAAGCTTTGGCAACCCATCTTGGAGAAGAGGAAAACCTAATTGCCCATCGGCTTATGGGAGATTGGACGCCCACATCTACCAATTTTAAAAGCCTGCTGGAAGAACCGGATGCCAACGAGAATCTCTCACAGCCTTATCCATTCTATCTCGCATATCCCATCGAAGTCGAGCCCGAAACACTGGGAGACCCGGGTCAGTGGCAATTTGAATACAAGTGGGACGGCATCCGCGGGCAAATCATCAAGCGAAAAGGAGAAATATATATTTGGAGCCGGGGCGAAGAATTGGTCACCGAGCGGTTTCCGGAGTTGTCAGCACTGCTCGAATTCCTACCCCGCGATTGTGTCATAGATGGCGAAATCATGGCTTTCAAGGATGGCCTGCCGCTCAGTTTTAATCATCTTCAAACCCGGATCGGAAGGAAAACGCTGTCAAAAGCGGTATTGGAAAAATCACCAGTGGTATTGATTGCCTATGATTTGCTCGAACAAGAAGGAAAAGATTTGCGGCAATCGCCGCTTTCGGTCCGGCGGGTTTTGCTCCAATCGCTTATTTCAGAAACCAATCAACCCGCCCTGCTCGTCTCGGAGATATTGGAAGTGAATTCCTGGCAAAAAGCGGCGGAATACCGCGCAGGGAGCAGAGAAGTTTTTGCCGAAGGGCTGATGGTAAAAAGAAAATCGAGTCCTTACCTGGTCGGGCGCAAGCGCGGCGACTGGTGGAAGTGGAAAGTAGATCCAATGACCATTGACGCGGTAATGATTTACGCCATGCGCGGCCACGGACGCCGGGCCAACCTTTTTTCTGATTACACTTTTGCGGTGTGGCAGGGTAAGGAACTGGTTCCTTTTGCGAAAGCCTATTCCGGACTTACGGACAAAGAGATGGGCGAAGTCGATAGGTTTGTCAAAAAAAATACCATCGAGCGTTTTGGCCCCGTTAGGAGTGTGACCCCTGAGCTGGTTTTCGAAATTGGTTTTGAGGGCATTGCACCAAGTCCAAGACACAAATCGGGCATTGCGCTTCGTTTTCCGCGCATGCTTCGCTGGCGGAAAGACAAAAAGCCTGAAGAAGCAAATTCACTTGATGATTTGAAGGATATTTTGAATATGTATAATCCTTGAGGACAAAATTTACATTTGGAAACAGATAACCTCACGGGATTTCTGCTTTTTTCGCGAAAGCGTAACCACCTTCCGGAATAATTAGACAGCTCCTGTAACTTATCAAACAGGATAGCCGTCACACCTGCAACCAGTCAAAAAAGCCTA
>JBBSDD010000025.1:0-12815 GCA_038249755.1 Flavobacteriales bacterium
AAGGATCATCAGCACCACCGGCCATTTTTTCAGATTGCCCTTTCGGTAAACGGCGAGGGCATAGAGCGTAACAATCGCCAGAACCACGATACTGAAACTGCGGTGAAACTCAAAAAGCAGGGATAGATTTTCTATCCAACCAGTCCTGGAAATACCCAAGGCATTGAGGCCATCCACTTCTTCCCGAAGCTGCGTGCCCATCCAAATCTGAAACAACATGAGCAAGAGTGCCACCGAGCCAACAATGATAATTCGTCGATCTCTTTGATTCGTTTTCACTTCCGTAAAAACCGCCAACCGGGCAGTCAGAAAAACGTAAATAGCAACAAGTGCGATGGCTCCAAAGAGATGATAGGTGATGCTGTGCGGAATGAGGTTGCCATCAACGACCAATTTTCCCAACCAGGCCTCAAACCCCAATAAGATAAGACCGAGAAATGCGAGCAGGGGCACAAGCGGATCACGTTTGAAATAAAACAACGAAAAACCGAAAAGGGCGAGCACCGGCAATCCGGACAGGACGCCGATCAACCTGTTGATGAATTCAATCCAGGTGTGAACAGGATTAAAAATGGCATAATCGTGTTTGGTGTATGGTTCCCAGTTTGATAATTCAAATTCACTTCCCGCCTTGAAATCCGATTTGGCCACCAACAAGCCTTCGTTGTAAACAATGATATTGCCTTTTTCAAAATCTCTACCGCTGCTCCAGGTCAGGTTGTCGATATGGGTTGGAGGAATCATGTAGCCAAAACATTTCGGCCAATCGGGACACCCCATGCCCGAGCCCGTCATCCGTACCACGCTTCCGGCGAGCATGACGAGCAAGATTGCGATCAGGGAAGTGACAGAAAGTCGATGAAGTGTTTTGCGCATCTGAATTGTATTTCGATGCAAACATAACATACAAAAATCCCCTCTGTTGGAGGGGATTCAAAAAAGTATAATTGGGGAATTAAAACAAGCGGGAAAAAACCCCGAAAATATTCGGGAGCTTGTATTCGAGTCTCGGACTATAGCTGATTTTATCTGTCGCTTCTTCTGTCTTCTCCGCCCCGGCCTCACCAACTTTGTGATGAACCACGTTTACCGCTTTTACTTTGTAATGCCCATTTGCAAGCGCATTTACGGCGGCGATCATTTCCTTTTCAGAAATGGTGGTGTTGTCGTATTCAACAAAGGCCCTGTTGATCTCGCCTTCTCCATTGAACTGGATATCGGTATTTTTTACGCCTTCGAGTCCATTCAAGGTGCTGGCTATTTTATTGCCGCACATCATTTCGCAAGCCATTCCTTCTATTTCCAGACCCGCGATGTATTTATCAGCATCGCCAGAAATCATCTCGCTGTACGTCACCTGCACATTGCCTACCTCGGCTGTGGACTCACCACCTTGTTCAGAACATCCGCCAAAAAGAAACAATCCACTGAGCAAAATTGAAACACCGAAAAAATTAATCAGACTTCTCATGTCTAAAGATTTTAAAAGCAATCATTTGTGAAAGCGACACAAATGTACAGAATCAGACTCATTTCAACAACTGATTTTACATAGCTTCGCAACATCCAAAACATACCGTGTACTCTTTAAAGAACTGGCTCATCCTCATTGCCTTGGCTATAACCTGGGGCAGTTCATTCATCCTGATTAAACGCGGTTTGTTTGCCGCTGATGACACCGCGCTTTTCTCCGGGGTGCAGGTTGGCGCCTTGAGAATCATTATTGCTGCGGTATTTCTCGCTCCCATTGCCCTCAGTCGCCTCGCCTTGTTAAAGAATGGTAAACTGAAGTTTTTCCTCGCCATTGGTCTTTTTGGAAATGCAATGCCAGCCTTTCTTTTTGCAACCGCTCAGACTGAAATACCGAGTTCCCTGGCGGGCATGCTCAACGCCCTTGTTCCGGTTTTTAGCCTCCTGATCGCCGTTTTTGTTTTCAAAGTAAAAGTCAAAAACTGGCAGATCGTGGGAATCATTATAGGACTGCTGGCCGCAGTTGGCTTGGTCTTGGGCTCAGGAAAGCTGGCTGGAGCTGAAATTAATCTGGGATTTTCATTCCTCGTTGTTCTTGCGACACTCTCCTACGCCATCAGCTTGAATACCATGAAGCAATTTTTGCAGAATGAGCCCGCCGTTGCCATCACGAGTCTGGCGCTGCTGCTCGTAAGCCCAATCGGCTTTGCAGCGCTCTTGTCTACGGATTTCCTTCACAAAATGGAAACCTTGCCCGGCGCTTGGTATGGTTTGGGCTCTATCGCCATCCTTGCTGTGTTGGGAACGGCCATCGCGCTGGTGCTTTTTAACAAGCTGGTTCAGGATACCAACACGCTTTTCGCTTCATCCGTGACTTACCTGATTCCCATCGTGGCCATCGGATGGGGAATGCTTGATGGGGAACGCCTCAGCGCCATCCAAATAGGTTGCGCTTTTGTCATGCTGGCGGGCATTGTACTGATTAATCGCAAATAGATTAAAATACTTTGCTTCGATGACAATAATGGCTATATTTGCGCCCCTTTTGGGACAAATTTAAAAGCCAAACAAAGCATGTACGCAATCGTAGACATCGCGGGGCAACAGTTTAAAGTAGCAAAAGATCAACAGATCTTCGTTCACCGCCTGAACAATAAAGCAGGTGACAGTGTAACGTTCGATCAGATTTTGTTTGTCGACAACGACGGCACAATCGAAGTTGGCGCCCCAGCTGTAGCAGGTGCATCCGTAACCGCAAAGGTTATCGAACACCGAAAAGGTGATAAGGTTATCATCTTTAAAAAGAAACGCCGTAAGGGTTACCAAACCCGAAATGGTCACCGTCAGCAATTCACGAAAATCGCCATCACAGGCATTTCGCTCGACGGATCTAAAAAGAAAGCAGAAAAACCAGCTGAGAAAGCTGAAAAGCCTGCTGAGAAAGTGACGCCAAAAGCCGCCAAGGCAGAGACCATCGATGATTTGACGAAAGTCGAAGGAATCGGACCTAAAATTGCCGAAGTGTTCAACAATGCTGGTATCACGACTTACAGCGAACTCGCTTCAACTTCCGTTGAGAAATTGAATGAGATTTTGGCTGAAGCAGGTTCAGCATACGCAAGTCACACGCCGGATACCTGGCCAGCACAGGCGAAACTCGCTTCCAAAGGGAAATGGGATGAGCTTGAAAAAATGCAGGCAGACCTCGAAGGCGGAATTGACAAAGAATAATTTTCCGAAAGGGAATCACAACAACTAAAAAACTATTTCATGGCACATAAGAAAGGCGTCGGTAGTTCTAAGAACGGACGTGAATCGCACAGCAAGCGACTTGGAATTAAAATATTTGGTGGTCAGAAGGCCATCGCAGGAAACATCATCGTTCGCCAGCGTGGCACGAAACACCACCCTGGGTTGAATGTTGGACTTGGAAACGACCATACACTATTTGCATTGTCTGATGGTGTGGTTCAATTCCGCAAACGTCGTGACGACAAATCGTTCGTGTCTGTGATTCCACAGACAGCTGAGTAAGAATCGCACATTGTTCTCATTGTAAAACTCCTGCCTCGTCAGGAGTTTTTTTTGTCCCGTACGAAGGGCATATTTCATTAAATTCGACACCGCAAATACACACCCATGCTGGAGTTAAACTATCTCAGAGAGAAGAAAGAAGAAGCCATCGCCCGATTGGGCAAACGCAACAACCCATCCTTCGCTCCCCTTGTGGAGAGAGCCCTGGAAATCGATCTGCAAAAACGAAACATCCAGGTACAGCTCGATGGACAATTGGCCGAACTAAATCAGTCTGCCAAAAGCATTGGCGCTATGATGCAGGCGGGCAAAAAAGATGAGGCAGAATCTTTGAAAGGCCGGGTGGCTGAGATGAAAGACAGCAGCCAGGTACTTCGCGCTGACCTTACCGACGCAGAAAACAAGCTCACGGAAATTCTTTACCAATTGCCCAATGCGCCGCACGACCTTGTGAAATCCGGAAAAACCCCGGAAGAAAACGAAGAAGTTTTTAGCGAAGGCGATATACCCAAACTCCACGAAGGAGCCCAGCCGCACTGGGAGCTAACGACCAAATACAAGTTGATCGATTTTGAAACCGGCGTGAAGATTACAGGTGCAGGTTTTCCGCTCTACACAGGCAAAGGTGCAAAGTTGCAACGCGCGCTGATCAATTTTTTCCTCGACGAAGCCACTGCTGCGGGATATGGCGAAGTCATGCCTCCACATTTGGTGAATGAAAGTTCGGCTTATGGCACCGGTCAGCTTCCCGACAAGGAAGGTCAGATGTACCACGCCACTGTCGACAACCTCTACCTCATTCCCACTGCTGAAGTGCCTGTGACCAATATTTTTCGGGACGTTATCCTGCAGGAAAATGAATTGCCGATTAAGCATTGCTCCTACACGCCCTGTTTCCGCCGGGAAGCCGGAAGTTATGGCAAGGACGTGCGCGGACTCAACAGGCTCCATCAATTTGACAAGGTTGAAATCGTGCAAATAGCCCATCCCGATCAAAGTTATCAGCTTCTCGAAGAAATGGTCGAACACGTCAAAGGCCTTTTGCGGAAGCTCCAGCTGCCTTATCGGATCCTGCGGCTCTGCGGCGGAGATATGGGTTTTGCCTCCGCGATGACGTATGATTTTGAGGTGTACTCCACCGCCCAACAGCGTTGGCTTGAAGTGAGTTCCGTTTCAAATTTCGAAACCTACCAGAGCAACCGCCTGAAATGCCGCTTCAAAACGGAGGCCAAAAAGACGCAATTGGTTCATACCCTGAACGGATCAGCGCTCGCACTGCCGCGCATTGTGGCTTCCCTTCTGGAAAATCACCAAAAACCTGACGGCATTCACATTCCAGAGGCCTTGCGACCTTATACCGGATTTGACATAATATCCGGATGAAATGGGCGATAATGACCGGAATGATTGTTTTTCTGTGGGTTTCATGCCAAAGAGAAAATGATTTCAGCCGGGAATTGTCTTCCATCGATCACTTTATTTCGGTACTCGAAATTACCCAAGCCGAAATATCGGCGGCAGATACTTTAGGTTATCGCGCAGACGATGAAAAAATCGCCGGAAACATCCGGGAAATTACCTCCGTATTCAACCATCCGGGCGACACCATGCCGGGAGACATCGCCCGATTGCTGGCAAAATACCGAAACCAACGCCAGCCCACGGGTGTTGTTATTTCAATGCAAAACCAACTGACCCGCGAAATCGTTTATACAAAAAAACAATTGCTGGACCTCAGGCACGACATAGAGCACAATCTTTTGGACGAAGAAACCGTTAAAGATTCCTACAGCCGCGAATTGATCGCGACAGAAAAAGTAATTTCGGAAGCCGGAAACTGGCTGGAATTGTTTAACTTGAAGGCCCAATCAGATGCCGGGACAGAAAAAGAAATAGACAGCCTGGTCACAGCCTTGAAAGACATATCATGACTTTAAGATTTATCCTCCTCTCAATCATATTTTCCTTTTGTGCGCTTCAAGGTCTCCAGGCACAGGATTCCAGCGATGACAAACTGGCTGCGCATTACTTCGAGAGTGGCGACTACGAAAAGGCCCGGCTTTATTATGAAAAACTTTACGAAAAAAATCCGGCAGGAGTCAATTACAACAGCCTTTTGGCAGCCCTCACCGAACTCAAAGATTACAAAGAAGCCGAAAAATTGGTGAAAAAGCACATGAAACGCTTTTCATCCAATTTGTTTTATATCGATCTCGGAGCCATTTACGAGGCCACGGGCGATCAGAAAAATGCTGATCAATCCTACCAACAAGCCGTCACCACCATGTCCAAAAGCCAGGGAATGGTGATTCGGACCGCCAATGAATTTATGCGCCGCAACAAAACGGAACTGGCACTTCAAACCTACGAACATGGCAAAAAATTGCTGGACGACCAATATCCTTTCAGCTATGAGATTGCCGGACTTTACGGATCGATGGGCGACAAACCGCGGATGATCAGCGAATACCTGGATCTCGTGGTGACCAACGACGCGTACGTGCAGACTGTCCAAAATGCATTAAACAGAAGCATTGATTTTGAAGGCAATCCGGAAGATGTGGACCTGCTGCGAATGGAATTGCTTCGTCGTGTTCAAAAAGATCCGCAATCGACTGTTTTTGCAGAAATGCTTACCTGGCTCTTTTTGCAGCAGCGCGACTTTAACTCTGCATTTGTACAACTCAAGGCCATCGACAAAAGACTCAATGAAGATGGATACCGCGTGCTCAATCTGGCGGGCCTCGCCATCAACAATCAATCGTTTGATGTCGCCGTCAAATGTTACCGCTATATTGCCGAGAAAGGCACTTCCGGACCTTATTACGCTTATGCACGGGCGGGAGAATTACGGGCGGAATTTGAGGTTTTACTCCTCGATTATCCAGTGGATACGCTTGGACTAAAAGCCCTCAATCAAAAATATGAAGACGTCCTTGTTGAGCTCGGCAAAAACAGCGAAACCATTCCTTTGCTCCGCCAAAAGGCCTTGCTCGAAGGACAGTACCTCCTCGATTTGGAAAAAGCCAACGAAACTTTGAATGAAGCACTTGATGTGCCGGGCGTGAATCCTGAAGTCAAAGCCGAAATGAAACTCGACCTGGCGGAAATTCTCGTCGCGCGCGACTATATCTGGGATGCTTCCTTGCTCAGCAGTCAGGTTGACAAGGATTTCAAATTTGATGTGATTGGATATGCAGCCAAACTCATGAACGCCCGGATCAGTTATTACATTGGCGAATTCGACTGGGCGCAGGCACAACTCGACATTCTCAAAGGAAGCACGTCCAAGCTCATCAGCAACAATGCCATGGCATTGTCGCTCGTCATTTCCGACAATCTCAATATGGATACCATCGTAGATCCCATGTTGAACTTTGCTCAAGCCGACCTGATGATTGTGCAACACCGCTATGACAATGCCATCGCTCTTTTTGATAGTATCAACGCGGTGTATCCAGGCCACAAATTAAACGATGAAATCCTGATGCGTCGGGCTAAGATCAGCGAAACAATTGGTCAACCCGAACAGGCGATCACCTACTACCAGCAAGTTTTGGCCGATCATTTTTTTGAAATCTATGCAGACGATGCCCTGTTTGAAATGGCGCAGATTTACGAAACGAAACTGAAAGACCTGACAAAGGCGCAGGAACTATACAAACAACTCATGGTCGATTTTCCGGGCAGTCTTTTCGTTGTCGAAGCACGCAAACGCTTCCGTCAGCTTCGCGGCGATGAGCCCAATGGAGCACCGCGCGAAATCTTGCAGGACAAAATTCCGTGATCGGGATTGTCAAATGCTCAACCGTTCAATATTTCGAAGAAATCTTCCTCAATATAAAGTAAGACAGGATACTCGTCGCAATGGCGATATACCCCACCACCTGAAAATTACCCAGAGTTTTATCCGGATTTTCATAAATGATCAGTCCGGCGCAATACGCGGCGATGCCCTGACCGATGCTCACCACCGATGAGCGCACGCTCATAAAAGTGCCCCTGTAGCCCGGATTGGCAGTCCCGATGACGATGGCCGAAGATGGGATCATCCGGCCTGAGGCAAAAACAAAAAACATACAGGAGAAAATCAGCACCACAAAAATGGGTGACGGAGGCATGTGGGTAATGGCATAGATGGGAATGAGCGAAAGCAACATGATAACCCCAAAAGTGTGGTACTTGCCATACCTGTCGGCAATTTTTCCAATTATTGGCGAAGTAAATACCGTGAGTGCGCCCCCTGTGAGGTAAATATAGGTGAGTTCCATTTCTTCAAAACCCACATTTGCCACCATGTATGGGGAAAGAAACGGAATGATACTGAACTGACCGAACACGATCAAGATCATAAATGCCAGGGCGAGCAGTTGATCCTTGTCACCGAAAACGTTTTTGATTCCATTCCACGATTTGCGGGCCATGCTTCCCGGTGCATCCATGTGATCGGTGACAGAAGGCACCACTTTCAGCGCCAGCAAAAAGAGCAGGGAAGCAAATCCAGCCACAGTAAAAAAAGACATTTGCCAGCCGAACTTCGTGCCGAGGTAGAGACCGACAGGTACGCCAAATGCGGCTGCCGCCGAAAATCCGGTCATGATGATGCCCACAGCAGCCCCGCGGCGACCTGCAGGAATCACATCACCCACAATGGCCAGCACAAGGGCGCCAATGATGCCTCCAAAAATCCCGGTCATAGAGCGGGCGATGAGCAGACTTGGCAGGGTGGTGGAAAACCCAACCCAAATGGTAGTCAGTATAAAACCCGCGTAGAGAAAAATCAAAGCCTTGCGGCGGTCAAAAGCATCAAGCAAAAAGATGGCAACAAATCCGGAAAGAGCCGCAGCAAAAGTATAGGAAGAAATGACCGTACTCCACATCTCCGGACCGATATCAAACACCCGTTTAAACTGCGGTCCCAGCGGCATCATGATCATAAAGTCCATGATGGTGGTAAAGTTGATCCCCGCGAGTACCAGTAAAAGCAGGCGTTCTTTCGTCATTGCGGCGGCAAAGGTACGGGGAAAAATGCATGCCTAAAAAAGATAAGGCGACACCCATGGCCGCCTTCACTTTTCAATTACCTATTCTTCTTATAAACCGATCAGCTTATCAAATAATCCTCAAATCAACTAATCAACTAATCCACCTCATCATTCAACAATCAATTTCTGCGAATACCTGCTTTGAAGCGTTTCCACTTTAACCACATACACCCCTGCCGCCAATCCTTCCACGGAATAAGACCCACCAAATACCGATGGAGTTCTCCATTGGCGCAGCACACGCCCGTGGAGGTCAAAAATCTCCACTTTCACAAAAGGCCCTTCACCATCCGGTAGCCGGATTGTGAAATGGCTGGTGGCGGGATTGGGATAAATCACCAGGCCCTGTTTTTTGATTTGATCGCTGGTGGTGACGGGTTGGGGTTGAAGGCGTACGAGGCAATGGTAAGGTTCTCCGCCGAAGGAGGAGAACCTACCCCCCAGCAAAAGCTTACCGTCGTCTTGCAAACGGATTGTGGATAAAGATGGATATTGGTTGTATGAGCCCCATATGGCTTCATCAACACCCAAATTCTCAAAAACTCCTTCCACAACAGATCCATTATCTTCAATCATCACAATACCATCCCGGGAATATCCATTAAATTCGCTGAAACGACCTACCAGAATAAAACGACCGTTGGGAAGTTCTGCCAAATCATAAATAGCTCCCAATCCGCTAGTGGATCCTACGCTAAGCATTTGCGGTTCAGAAAAATCTGGATCAACCTCACCAGAAGGAAGAAGTCGTATGAATCGAATCATGGTATTCGTTGGATCATCAATGATATCCACGCTGGATAGATACAGCCAAATCCGATCCTGGCTGTCAATGTAGGTGATGAATGCCACGCCGCTTTCTTCAAAAGAATTTACAAAAGTGGTATCCACCGAAAAGTCTGGATTTAATTTGCCCACATGGTTGTAATCAAATCCGCCGAATTCAAAAAAATGTCCTGAGAGAATGAAGGATCCATCTGAGAGGGTATCCATTTCGTGTACATAAGCATCCACAGGCTCCGCACAGTGCAACATGGGAAAGTCCGGGTCCGGAGCCCCGGTGCTGTCTATCCGGCACAGTTGGCGTATGGTTTCGGGGGATATGTCCAGACTGTCGGTAAAAAAGCGACCTGCGGCAAGGATGTTGTCATCGGGTTCCACGATTGCGTCAAGTACATCATTGCCCAGAAAACCATTGTAGGCGGATTTTTGAAACTCGAATTTGAAAGAGTGATCCGTACCTATTGGAATCTGCAATAAAGTAAATACCGACACTCCACACCTGAGATATTTTTGGTGATAATGAAAATTCTTGGGAAAGCCAATTGTAAATGTCGACCCAAAATTATAAAGGATATTTCCTTGAGAATTTAAGACTGACTGAGAGGATGCCTCAGCATTAGATTGAAAGCCTCCACTAACAAATATCCTTCCATCACTGTGTAAAAGAAGGTCAGAAATTCCCCCGCTGGTGTAAAACTCTCCGGTAGTAAAACTTTCATCGATAACATATTCCAATTCTTGCGCCAAAGCATCATAAGCCCCTGCGGTCATCCAGAACACGACGTAAATAAGTGAGATTACTTTCATATCAAAATAGTAAATATCTGCACGAAGTATTTCACTTCGTGCAGATATGTCATTACCTGTTTACAATGAACTTTCCGTTAAGCACTTGTTTACCATCCTGTACAATCTCATAGATGTAAACCCCATTGGCGTGTTTGCGTGTATCCAATACATTTTGACCTTCATAAACCTGGCCAATGACAATGGTCTCAACCTGTCGACCCAAAGCATCGTACATGTGTAGCACGGTATTTTTGTTGGCTTTCAACAAGTTATACTGTATGGTGGTATAATCCACGGCAGGATTGGGATATGCATTGGAGGTATTCACATGAGAAAACACATCCTGCTTTGAAGGGTAAGGTTTTGTGTCCTGGAATGTATTGTTTTTAGGGGTTCCATCGCTGGTATAACAAATGTTCTGGTGAAAGCACAACGTATTTTGTGCTTTTTGCGCTGTGATGCCACCGTGTGGATTTTCTGCCAATTTATTCACCATGGCCTTACAATCAATTTCTGCGAAAACCTGTTTTCCCCTGTATCCACTTTCACCACATATACCCCTGCCGACAGCCCTTCCACGGAATAAGATCCACCAAATTCTGATGCGGCTGACCATTGCCGCAGTACCCGCCCGTGAAGATCAAAAATCTCAACGATTTCTACTTGCCCTTCACCATCCGGCAAGCGTAGCGTGAAATGACCCGTGGCGGGATTTGGACAAATCACCAGGCCTTGTTTTTTGATTTGATCGCGGGTGGTGACGGGTTGGGGTTGGAGGCGGACGAGACAACTGTAAGGCTCACCGCCGAAGGAGGAAAATTGGCCCCCGATGAGAATTTTTCCGTCAGGCAATAATTCGGCATCTGTGAGATATGGCGCTTGACTCCAACTGCCCCACGTTGCCTCATCAACTCCCCAGTTTTCAAATATATCAGCAACTACAGATCCGTCGTCATTTATCAGGGCAATACTCTTCCTCTGCATGCCGTTGATTGCGTCGAAGACGCCAATTACAAGGAAAGTCCCATTACCTAAATCGATTACCTTATTGATCAAACCGTGTTGGTCTGGTGGTATGTGAGGAGTAAATAATTGAGGGATTTGAAACGTCGGATCTATGCTTCCATCGGGTAATAAACGTATAAATGACGAACCATTGGGAAGATTTCCTTCTACGTCATTCACATACTCCATTTGTATCCAAATCCGATCCTGGGAATCTATAAATTTAAGATATCCAGCCCCACCTTCGCTGAAAGAATTTACAAATGTGGTATCCACAGAAAAATCCGGGTTGAGTTTCCCCACATGGTTGTAATCGTATCCTCCAAATTCGTAAAAGCTTCCAGAGAGAATATATGATCCGTCAGAAAGGGTATTGATTCTGAACACTTGTGCATTCACAGGCTCAGCGCAATGCAACATGGGAAATTCCGGGTCGGGTGCCCCGGTGCTGTCCACCCTGCAGAGTTGCCGCAGACTTTCGATATTGTTGGTGTTGATACTGTCAGTAAAATACCTTCCGGCAACAAGAATACGATCATCGATTTCTACAAGGGCATCTAGGGCAACGTTATCAAGAAATCCGTTATATGCTGATTTTTGGTATTCGAATTGGAAATCATAAACCGTTCCAGTTTCATCAAAGGCTTGGATTGTCTGTACACCGCAACTTAAATATAAATTTTTATATAAATACACGTGCGGTGGACCAATCGATTGACCTTCTCCGATGTTGACCAGAAGATTTCCATTTTCTGATAGAATTGATACTTTGCCGGCCTCCACTGGAGGAGAAAAGTTACCTGAGACTACAATTCGGCCATCCTCATGTAATAACAATTCAGTAATGCCTCCCCGGCTGTAGAAATTACCAGTTGTGAACACCTGATCAATTTCATAGTGAGTATTTTGTGCGTTTGAAACAACAATAGATAAAATCCAAAAAATTAAAAGAAAAAATTTAAATTTCATGAGAACAGGGAAATTAAATAGTGCCGGAGATTAGCTCCGGCACCATCGTCGCGCCGTGGCATAGGCACCCGAACGATGTCAAATCCTCCCCCGAAGGTATTGCTCTGGGCGGCAAAGAGCGCCACATTGTCTTCAATACGCTGTCGGTCGCTGGCCACCACCACAGAGGGATATTCACTCACGAGGAGCGTCTGCTCATCAAGGAGCTTGGCATACATGTCGATGTGACCGGTGCCGCCATCGCAGAGCAGGCGCTCGGCTTCGGTGGCTTGCACCGTGTTAAACAACTCCTGATGGGTATCTCTTGTCAACTGAAAGGACCATCCGTTCTGGCTCTGGTTTTTGGTGAAAGTGCCGGTACCGTGAAATGCGTGCCCAAAGCCATCGACCATGAGGTTTCCACCCTCTTCGTACATCGGGGTGGTGTATGCCGGGATACCCATTTTGTTAGCCAGCCACGAGGGCACTTGATTGTCCAGCGGACGCGAGGTGTAATACTGCATGTCGATAAATCCCAGTTCATCATCTTCGCCGTAATAATAACCCCATGGACCGTAATCGCGCGTCCAGATAGAGTTGGTGCTTTTGATCATGAACTCATAGTTCTCTAAAGTCACCCCATGGAAGTTGAGTGCGTTTTTGACAGTGGTGCTGTCGCCGCCGTTGTTGATGAATATCCACACCGGAACCTCTTGCTGAATGGCGCTGATGAGTTCGGCG
>JBBSDD010000026.1:0-12653 GCA_038249755.1 Flavobacteriales bacterium
AGAAAAAAGAAATAAAAAAATCAGCATCAATGTGATGCTGGCATTTGCAATTTCCAGCGCATACTCGTCGTAGTATTCCGAAAAATAACGGTCGATATAATCCTGGTATTGACTAAAAGTTCCAAAAACAAAAGCCAGCGCCAGCAATCCGGTCTTCAGGTGATTTTCCGTAAGGCCCACTTTGATAAGGTCCACAATACCCAAATGCACCAGCACCCGTGGTGGGACTTCTTCGGTTTCGGTTGTTGGCTGTTTTTCCAGGTCAGTTTCAGAAATCGCTTCGGAGATGGCTTTTTCCTTTTTTTCGTAAAGCAAATCTTTCAGTAAATTGGCCTTATCTCTTTCCAGCGCCGGAATCTCCAGTTCGTTGCCTTTCGAACCTGCCGTGTCAACCTTCAGCGACACCAGCCCAAGCACCCTCTGCACAATGTTGTCCGTAATCTGAATAGATTGTATCCGGTCGACAGCGATGACCACCCGGTTTTTAAAAATCACACCTTTGCGAATGATCAACTCATTGCCAGTCACCTGAAATGTGAAATTCCTGTATTGCATATAAGCCATCAAAGTGATCAATACCCCGATTGGCACAATGGCCAATCCGCCGTAGAACCAAAATTTCGGATTGGCCGCACCGATCGAAAGGATTGCAATAAACAGGGCCACCATGCCACGCAGATTCCGCAGGATATACACAATCACACCCACCGGGTTCTGATGTTGCGGAGTAGTCAGATTCCATTCAGACATGGACGGCGGCTTTTTTTGCAATGTAATCTCTCAGCTGCTGGGCTTCATCCTGTTCCAGTCCAGGTATCGACAGGTCAGAAGTGCTGCCCCCTGCGGTGTAAAGGTTCAGTGTGCAAAGTTCGTACTTCCGTTCCAGCGGCCCCTGAGAAACTTCGGTATGTTGTATCCGGTTGAATGGCACCGTAGTAATCGAATAAAACAGCCAACCTTTGCGGTACGTCAGGTCATTTTGCCGCAAGGCATAAGAACGCTTACGGTATCCAATCCCAATTCCGACAAAAGACAGTACAACGAGGATTCCAAGCAAAATGCCAGCATAAATCGCCCACCAATCTGTAAAAAGAACCGAAAAAACCACAAAAGCACCAACTGGCAAGACCCACCAAATGAAAGTCAGCAAATAACGATACGACTGATAGCGCACGGGGTGACGCTGAAAATGCACATCTTCGACCTTAGGCAAATCTGCCACCGCCACTTCCATATTTTGCCAAACTGATTCCATGCTTCGAATTTATGGGACATTCATTGACATTCACAACATATTCGCAGTAAATTTGCGCATTCACATTGTCATGAAAAACATCACACAGGGTCATCTCATTTTCGCAGGCATTTTCGTGGTGGTATTTGTCATCGGCATTGTTTATGCTTACCGCAAAGATTTTAAGAACATGCGCGGGTATTACCGGAATATCTGGGTAATAATCATTTCGATTCTCATCGTTTATTTTACCATATTTTTCCTGAATCGGGTGACGTGAGCATCGAAAAGTATTTTTGCTTTCGCGAAAAAACCAGGAAAAAAAACGCGATCAGGGGTAGATTCTAATAAAAAATCAGGTACTTCATGCAAAGTCATTACATTTCAGCACGCAGAATAATCCATTTGAGCTAAAAAAAAAACGCAGAATCCAGATGTAATCTGTGCAAAGTAATGACCAGGGAGTAACAAGTTTCGGTCAGCGTATTTCAGGCATGCCCAACATAGCACTCAATACCTAATACTCAATAAATCATACTGTTGCGCCAAAAACACTTAATTCACGAAAGTGAAAGCTTTACCGAGTTTACCAGCTCGACCGGTGCGGCCGATGCGGTGTAGGTAACTGTCGTACGTCTGCGGAATCTGATAATTAATAACATGGGTCACGTCAGAAACATCAATTCCACGGGCTGCTACATCGGTAGCCACGAGTACCTGAATCTTTCCGGCTTTAAAACTGTCAAGCGCCTTTTGACGGGCCCCCTGTGATTTATCGCCGTGAATCTGGTCTACTTTAATGCCTGATTTGCGCAACATGTTGTTCATTCGATCCACCGTTCTTTTGGTTTCCGCAAAAAGCAATACTTTTTCGAAATCGCCACCTGCCAGCATATTCAAAAGGACGTCAAATTTATTTTCATCTGCTCTCACCCGAACGATGTCCTGTTCGATGTGGTCACCAGTAGTTTCTCCAGAACTGATTCGAACTTCGACAGGATTGTTCAACATCGCATCGATCATCCTTTTTTGTGTTTTGTCCACTGTGGCAGAAAAAAGCAATGTTTGTCTGCGATTGACCATCAAATCCGTGAGTCGCTGAACATCCGGCGCAAAACCCATATCGAGCATGCGGTCAAATTCGTCGAGGATCAAAACAGGATATCCGCCCAGTTTTAAAATGCCCCTGTTTGCCAGATCGAGCAAGCGGCCTGGAGTTCCTACGATGAGTTCGCTCTTGCGGCGAAGGTTGAAAATGTCGCGGTTGATATTTGTACCTCCGATCAAACAGGTGGAGCTCAGCTGCAAACCTTTGGTCAGACTTCTGAATTCATCACTCACCTGCATGGCGAGCTCCCGTGTGGGAACGATTACAAGGGTATTTACATTTTGTTTTCCGTCAATCATGCGATTGATGAGGGGAATAAGAAAGGCTCCGGTTTTACCTGTACCTGTCTGAGCTATTCCCATTAAATCACGACCTTCCAGCAGTGGTTCAATGGTGGTAATTTGAATTTCGGTAGGATGCGTATACCCTTTGTGCCGAAGTGCAGCATGCACCTGTGGCAAAAGAGGCATTTCGTCAAAAGTTTTCACGGGGATAAATTCCTTCACCTCCGTGGCATTTCCAGCTGCTTTGACCAACAATCTTTCATCAATTGTTTTGAGTGTTTTTGCTTTGCGGCGGTTTCCACCACCATTCTGACCTTGTGATGACCTGCCATGGCCACCAAATCCACTCCCGCGTTTTGGAGCGGGAGATTCTGTTGCGGCGCCATCTGGTCGACGGCGACGTTTATTCTGAAAAGATGCGTTATTCATAAAATTATTTCAAATGAGGATGCTGATTTGCTTGTACTTCTACGGTACCTAAATGTTTCAGCATTTTTCCGTGGTTCCAAACGGCTAACACGAAGTTTTTCTGTGAATTGTAGCGCAGACCAAACTCTTTGGCCGTGCTGGAGACGATTTTCGAAAGGTCGCGGTAGTGGGTGTGACAAATATTCTGGAAGAGGTGATGCTCTACCTGAAAATTAAGACCTCCTACAAACCAGGAGAAGAGGCGACTTTTCGGTGCAAAATTGGTTGTGGTCATTAACTGGTGCACTGCCCAGTTGTTGTCCATCACACCGCTTTCATTTGGAAGAGGATATTCACAGTCTTCCATGACGTGTGCACATTGAAAGATCAGGGCGAGCACAAGTCCTGTTGTGAAATGCATTGCTACAAACCCGCCTATCACCAGCCATGGCGAAACAGGGAGAAACAACAACGGAAGCACAAGTATGTACGTAAAATAGACAGTTTTCCAGGCAAAAATTTCGATCAGAAGTTTTCTGAAATCCTTACCCGGTTTTACAAGTCCATAATTCTTAAATTTCCACGCATTCGTATAATCCGATACAAACGACCGGAAAAGGGTCATTAGTCCATAAAGAAACCAGGCATAAATATGCTGAAAGCGGTGAATAGCCCTTTTCTTCTGGTGGGGAGAGAAACGCAACATAGGCGGCCCGGCAATATCGTGGTCGGCACCTTGAATGTTGGTAAAGGAATGGTGAAGAACATTGTGTTGTAATCGCCAGGTACAATCATTGCCGCCAATGACGTTCATGCAGAGACCAACGATTTTGTTCACTCTTTTGGAAGCGGAAAAGGCTCCATGATTGGCATCATGCATTACATTCACACCAATTCCGGCAGCTCCAAAACCCATCAGAATCCATAAACCCATGAATAGCCAGGGATTCGTAATTCCAAATACAAAAATGGCAATCAGTGGTGCAAAATACATTGCAAACATAACGACGGTCTTCCAGATAATATCACCATCAGCATGTCGGGAAATTTGATTTGTTTCAAAATGGGCGTTGACCCTGTTTCGAAGGGTTGTGAGGAAATCCTTGTCCTTTTCATTCGAAAATCGATAGGTTTTAGCTGTTGTTTTCATTCAATTAAATTATACTTCGATGAGTTTAAAGAGTCGTGTCCACTGAATTATTCAAGAACAATGTTGGTGTAACAGCAAAGCGTCCGATTGTGTTCGGGGAAAGCACGCATTTAGAATGTTCTATGATAAGGTGTCAGCAAATTTCAATTCTACATGTTGGTTTTCGCTGGAATGTCCAGCAAGATTTCGAACATTACGTTCGAAAATTTTTAACACAACGATACAATGGTTGAGATTGCACCAAGCGCTCTAAATGAGTACTTAGCTGAATCTGAATTGCAGAAAGGAAATCGGGGAGAGATCATAATCTCTTGGAGATTCCTGCTAAGGACTTACGGGTGCAAAAGTAATCATTTTTCTTAATTAAACCGATTAAATTTTTGACGAAAGTCGACTTTGTCATTTAGACAGATATAAAATCATTCCGTCAATGAGTTACATGATGTAAATTACGAAGCCAGAAATTCTAAATAAGATATGAATCTGGGCAAAAAACCGCTTGAACTTTAGAAAAGATTGGACCTGTGGGCTATTTAACAAGGAATAAAACGAAAAATACCAATCCGAAACCCAAATAGGCCATTCTCTCAAACTCCAGATTTAACGTCCACTTAATACCAAATGGATTTCGTTTCACGCGCTGAATGCGGTGATGCGTCGACATTGCTACAAAAAAGGAAAGGGCTCCTAAAACAAGAAATAACCATGTGTTTTCCACTTGCTGAATGATTAAGGGTTATATGTTACTACAACGTGAATGGATACGGTATAATTACAACAAAAAATGATTTGTGTTCATTATACACTTAGCCAATTATTAACAATTTATTAAATTTATCGCAACATGAATGCCATAAATATTTCATTTTCAACTATGTTGGTACATCCCAATATTTAAAATCCGACTTTAGGATTTCAATAGTCTGTAAAATAAGCCGCATGTAGCGTTAGTTCAACATATTAAGAAATTATCGACGAAGTCGAAATAAATACATATGAAAAAATAATTTTCGAAGACAAGTTAAATTTTCAGACTTTTATTAAAGCGGTAAAGTTTTATTTGAAAATGGGCCCTTTTCAGACCAATCAACATGTAAAGTGATAAAATAGCCGATTTAAGTCGTCATATTTTTTCGTAACATGGCAAAAATAATTCCAAAACATAAAGATTTTTTAATGCATATTGACCCTGTATGACAAGTAAAAATTCCGTTGGGAATGTTGTCAAACTTCTCTCAGGTCCACTTCTTTTTCTTCTCATTTGGCTTCTTGGGCCGTTTGATCATTTTCAAAATGCAACGCTTGGAGTGGCTATTTGGATGATTTTCTGGTGGACCACCCAGATCCTTCCTATTGGAGTAACAGCCCTCCTACCCATGATTCTCTTTCCAGCCATGGGAATTGATTCCATCAAGAATGTAACGGTAAATTATGCCAATCCGATCATTTACCTGTTTTTTGGAGGATTCGTGCTGGGACTGGCCCTTGAAAAATGGAATCTACATCAGCGGCTCGCCCTGAACATTTTGCGAATCAGCGGCACCCGACCGCGCAATATCATAGCGGGCAGTATGCTTGCTACCGCTATCATGTCCATGTGGATTAGCAATACGGCGGCTACCATGATGATGCTTCCCATCGGACTGTCAATCGTTGCCCTCATTGAAAATCAACTTAAAGCCAATCGGGAGAAAAGACATTTTGCCTTGTGCCTGCTTCTTGGTCTTGCCTTTTCGGCAAATGTGGGAGGCATGGCAACCCTGATAGGCACACCACCAAATCTTGTTTTGGCCGCGCTCGTAAGCGAAAGTATGGGTATTGAAATTGGCTTTTCAGAATGGTTTCTGTTTGCCTTTCCAATTTCCGCCATTTTGTTTTTCGCAATACTTCAGATCAATGTCCGTTTGGTTTTTCCGGTAAAAAATGATTCGCTGAAGGATCTGAGCCAGATGATATCTCAGAAAATTCAGTTGCTCGGAAAACCGGGAGCCGGAGAGATTAAAGTATTTCTTGTCTTTCTCAGCACCGCGCTGTTGTGGATTTTCCGGGCTCCTTTGTCTACCATCGAAAGCCTCAGTTTTTTGAGCGATCCGCTCATCGCAGTTCTCGCAGCAGTCTCATTGTTTGCAATACCCAGTGGCGAAGGGCGTCAACTTTTAACTTGGGAAGATACGCGTTATCTACCCTGGGATATCCTTTTACTCTTTGGAGGCGGACTATCTCTGGCAGCAGGTCTTGAGTCGAGCGGCGTGGTGCAATTACTTGGAAATGCCATTACAGCATTTCAAGGCATCCATTGGCTGCTGGTCGTTTTGCTCATTACGTTCATGGCCGTCTTTCTCACCGAAGGCATGAGCAATGTGGCCCTTGTATCCGTTTTTATACCAATAACAATCATTATCGCACCTTCGCTTGGCGGATCTGGTATTGAACTGGCCATACCGCTCACCCTTGGTGCCAGTTGTGCATTTATGCTTCCCATCGCTACACCGCCCAATGCCATTGTATTTGCGAGCAATAAAATCACAATTGCGGAAATGGCGCGAACAGGATTTATTATCAATGTTTTCGCGACAATCTTTATCGCGCTGTATTGTTATTATCTGGTTCCCCGTTTTTTCGGGTAAGAGTGATTATTGGGGTCTTCGCCCAATAATTCTTTGTAAATTTCGATGACTCTTGAAGCCATTTTCTCTTTCGAGAAATGAAGGGATTTTATACGCGCCAGCTCACCCATATTTTTAGCCAGCGTGTTGTTATCCAATAATTTGTTTACCGATTCCGCCAAGCCCCCGACATCTCTTATTTCACTCAGAAAACCAGTTTTTTCATTTTCAACCAGTTCGGGAATCCCTCCTGCGCTTGTTGCCACCACAGGAATTGCGTTGTACATGGCATCGATAATGGTGGTTCCCAACCCTTCAGTTTCCGAGGTGAGAAGAAATATATCTATCTCTCTGAGCATAAGAGGTATGTCATCTCTGAAACCTGTAAAAATGACGTTGTCTTCTATTCTCAGATTCTTCACCCGCGCCTTCATTTCCTGCAGAAGCTCCCCATCCCCAACAATGAGAAAGCAAACATCCCGGCGTTCTGACAAAACCTTTGCAGCGACATTTATAAAAGTGTGATAATCTTTGTGAGGGGCTACGGCCGACACATTCGCCACGAGGCGCATTGAATGATCGAGGCCCAGTTCATCGTGTAGATAGTAAGACTTAGAAACTTCGTTAAACCGGGCAAAATCAATACCGCTGTAAACTGTTTTTACCCTTTCGGAAAAACGAACCGATCGGCTTACCATATCAGCGATCGCCTGGGATACGCAGATGATGCGCTTCACACTGTTGTGATTGTATTTTGCCAATGAAAAACCTGACTCTTTGATTGGGAAATCCACCCGTCTGTGGACAACAAGGGGCGCTTTCATTCCCATGAGCACAGATAGGTATGCAATACTCAATCCTTTGCCTGAATGGATATGCACAAGAGAAGCATTGATCTTTCTGCAAATTCGTTTGATGGCCAATGCACTCCCCAAATCAAGTCCATTTGCAAAAGCGACCGGAAAAGCAGGGACATGCTGATCATTGCACCATTGCTCGAAGGCACTGCCTGGTCTCGCCGCCACCGTAACTTCAATTCCCTTCTCGCGCGACGATTCGATCAAATAAGCGATTTGTTGCTCTCCTCCGCGCCATGTGCGTTCTGTACTCAGGTGTAAAATTCGGATAGGATCCATGGCGCCAAATATCGCAACTCCTTCAAAACATTGACCGATTGAGTCACGCGATTTCTTTTTTCTCGCAAAGCATCAGGAAATTCGTTGTACTTCTCTTTCTGCCGGAGGGCAAGTTATTTTAGATAACATTCCGGTTTGAGTCAAAGAAATCAGTCAAATTCTTACTTTCGACCCAAACTAAATTCATATGTCCACCTTTCAGGAAAAAACCACCGGATTTAAATCCGGAGCACGACGCTTCTTCAAAAGATTATTTCTGATCGTTTTACTTTTGGGAATAGGAGTCATGCTGTTTTTCTACTACGCCACTTATAGTGAAGGCGTAAGAGCTGGGGTGGTGCTCAAAGTGAGTAAAAAAGGTGCATTGATAAAAACCTATGAAGGTCAACTCGACCTTTTGAGCTTCGGCGCTGTGAAAAGCACGAATCAAATGTCTCAAACTTTTGATTTTTCCGTTTACAAAGACGATTACAGCGTGTTGCAAAAACTGGAAGAAGTCGCTCTCAGTGGAGAGCGGGTAAATATAAGGTATGAAGAAAAATATGTCGTATTGCCCTGGCGAGGCGACACAAAATATTTTGTAACGAGCGTTGACCGATTGGAAAATCCGGCCCGAAAAGATCCGAATACAGACAGGTTTCCAGGTTCCAATTAAGCTTTCAGGGCTATGGACGCATTTTAATTTGACCTGGGGCACCGACCTTTATCATATGAATAAAAAACATCCGGAAACTGAAGCCCTTTCTCATGCTTTCGATCCGAAACATGCACAGATGGCGATCAAAACGCCGATTTATCAAACCTCCACCTTTATTTTTTCTTCTGCTGAAGAAGGAAAACGCACGATAAGCGAAGCTTATGGACTCAGCGAAACTTCCGGCGGTGATCCTGGGATGTTTTACAGCCGAATAAACCATCCGAATCTGGAATTGGTAGAAAAAAGAATATGCCTCTGGGATGGCGCCGAAGAAGCCGCGGTTTTTGAAAGTGGGATGGCCGCTATCTCGACCGCCCTGCTCACATTCCTGCGTCCTGGAGATCTTATTCTGTGCAATGCGCCCATATATAGCGGTACAGACTCTTTTATCAAGCGGTTTCTGGTGGGCTTTGGCGTCCGAATTATGGAATTCGAACCTGATGAAAGTCCTGAAAATGTGCGAATGAGGTTAAAAGATGCCGACTTGAGTGAATCCCTTAAAATGGTTTATCTGGAAACGCCAGCCAATCCCACCAATTCAATGATTGATCTGGAATTGTGGTCTGATTTTGCGCACAGCTACAACCGGAAAGACAGAAACATTCTGGTAGCGGCTGACAATACTTACATGGGCCCGCTTTGGCAATCGCCCCTTCGACATGGGGTCGATCTGGTGTTATACTCAGCGACCAAATACATGGGAGGTCATAGCGACTTATTGGCCGGAGCAGTTTTGGGAAGCAAAAAGCTTGTTTCTCAAATAAAAAGCAACCGCACCCTGCTCGGCAACGCTACCAGTCCGCATACAGCATGGCTGTTGACGAGAAGTCTTGAAACGATGACCATCCGAATGAATTGTCAGGCCCAGAATGCCGAAGTACTGGCAAACTATCTGAATGATCATGCAGCTGTCCGCAAGGTATATTTTCCCGGTATCCTCAGGAAAACAGATGCCCGGATAGAATCCATCATGCAGCGCCAATGTTCCGGAAATGGGGCCATGATTTCTTTCGATATCCATGGTGGGGAAGCAGAAGCTTTCGCATTTTTGAACAAGTTGCGCACCATCAAACTGGCTGTGAGCCTTGGCAGCACGGAAAGTCTGGTTCAACACCCGGCCACGATGACCCACGTTGCCGTATCTGATGCAGACAAAAAGAAAATGAATATCACCGGAAGTCTCATCCGGTTTTCAGTGGGAATCGAACATGTGGATGACTTGCTTTCCGATCTGAAACAAGCATTGGAACCTTAATAGCCAAGACAGCTATTCTAAATAAATGGTATCGGTCAGGCTTTCCAGAAATGCTTTGAGATCTGAGAGTTGATATTCATCGAGATTTAAAGGTTTGATGCGACTGTCCTGATTGGGATGGCCCAGGCCCCCCTTGTTGAAATGCTGTAAGACTTCATCCAAAGTGGCCACCGATCCATCGTGCATGTAAGGTGCTGAAATCGCTACATTACGCAGTGAAGGCGTTTTGATTTTACCCAAATCGTCAGAATTCTGCGTCAAACGGCCACGGCCTTCGTCCGCATATTCGATATACAAACCAACGTTGTAAAATTCCTGATCCGTGTAGAGAAAACCACTGTGGCAACTCCCGCATGCGATGTCATCATTGTAAAAAAGTTTTGAGCCGCGCTGTGCTGCAGCCGGGATGGCTATGCTGTCACCCAATAGAAATTGATCGTACAGACTGCCTGAACTGATCAGGCTTCTTTGAAAAGCAGACAAAGCCCGGGAGATTACAAACCCATTGATCTCACTGCTATATGCTTCCCGGGCCAGACTTCGATAAACAACATCCTGCTGAAGCAATTTGGCGGCAGCCGTCAGTGTAAAATCCATCTCGTTTGCGTTACCGAAAGGGGCCAATACCTGAATTTCGAGATTGGGCACGCCTCCTTCCATAAACAGACGCTTTTGATAAGCGACATTGACGAGAGAAGGGGAATTACGTTTATCCAACCGGCCATGTACGCCACTGCTTACCCGCCTGTTGTCTGCGAAAGCCAGATTTTCTTTGTGACACGAGGCACATGATACAGAAGCATCTCCGGACAACAATGGTTCGTGAAACAGCAGACGTCCCAATTCTATCCGCGCCTTTGTCAATTGATTGTCATCAGGCATCGCAGGCAGCGAATCGAAGGTACCTGGCAGTGATGGATACCATGCCTTGTGTTGCGATTCTTCTTCAGTAGATGCGCATTTCCAATAAAAAACAATGACAAGCAGAGATAGAAGAAACCTGATCACGGCTTATTGGCCGGCCTGCATAGCCGATTCAAAATTATTCATCATTTGAATATTCTCATCAGTTGCTCCATGAGAAATGGATGATTGTGGGATGTTTATTCCATTGAACAACATGCGCATATCCAAACCGATTACGACAGGACCAGAAATTTCGGATTCCGATGGAGCACTGGCAATGTTCAGACTGACCCTGGTATATAAATTATCCGTAGCAGCATGGTACTGAAACTGATCGTCCGCATTGGTAATCACACCATCTATATTGCTATCATATCGCCCTTCAATGCGCGCAAAGAGATAACCCAAAGACGGATTCCAATTCCAATGAAGGGAAGGGTCGTCCAATGGAGACGAGGCCAACGTCGGGTCCGCATGGTTGATGGCATTGGGAAGCCCAACAAAAAAAGTTAGATCGTTGAATCCTTCATTGGGGACTTCTGTGAGAATGTAAGATTCGGAAAAGTCGCCGTCTTTGAGTAAAACAGTGGCTGAATCGGCAGAAACGCTTTCGTTGTCACCGCGCTGAAATGAAAATTCTGACATATAGAAAGCAACCCGGGTAAACTGAAGAGTGGTTCCTGCAATATTTGCATAAGTCGTATTGTAAGTCAGTGCAGAATCGTCCACGCTTGCGCCAATAACAAGTTGCAGGGGTTGGGGATTCGGATTTGTTGGAGATTGTACAGTTTCGTCATCCTCGTTGCAAGCCATTACCACAAGAATTAATCCCAATACCAGAAAAAGAGTTCGCAAACGATTCATGAATTATAATTTCCATAAAGTTACCCAATTGGGTTTTAATTGAAACCCTAAGTTGCGAAAAATTAATCAATCCATTGGAAGCCTATTTTTCGACCTTTCACCAATAGATTGAACGATATCCAATGTGATCATGGGAAGAAAAAACAAGGTTTCGCGAGTCAACCAATGACCGGGGATTGCGTCAGTTGATCAAAATACATATTTATGAAAAAACTTTTCCTTCCCTTAGCCCTGATTTTTCTGGCAACCACCATTCAGGCGCAAACCACACACAACGTTGCAGTAAACAACTTTAGTTTCGATCCGGTCAATCTGACCATTCAGGTTGGGGATATTGTAGTCTGGACAAATGTTGCAGGCTTTCACAATGTGGATACCGACCCTTTTCCCGACAATCCTGAAGCCTTTGGCAATGAGGCAAGTTCGTCGCAGTGGACGTTTACGCATGTCTTCAATCTTCCTGGTACAAATTTGTATCACTGCGCAATACACCCTGGACCCATGCTGGGCTCAATTAACGTCGTGGATCCTACGCTAAATGTAAACACGGCTGATAAAAAGGATGTGATCAACATATATCCAAATCCAGCAATCGACATGATCAGGTGGACTTTCAATGACGGACAACTTCCCGCCGATACCTACTTCACCCTTTTCGATCTTACTGGTAAAACTGTCGCACAATTCAAAATGAATAATAATTCATTTGCGGATATAAGCCATTTAAATACAGGAATATATCATTACGAAATTAAAGAAGGAGTTCAACAAATCCAAACGGGTAAATTGCTCATTCAATCCAGATAATTTACGAGGGCTTTTGTCCGACTTCCAGAAAAAAAGCTTCATAAACGACGAGAGGTTCGGGACTAAAATCCCGAACCTTTTTTAGTAGCGGATTACGCGCACCGTATCCAGCTCCAGGCGGACTTTCAATAATTGAGACAGAATCTTTTCATTTCTTGAGATTCGTCTAAGTGGGGTCCCTGGCTTCCAGTTCACTAA
>JBBSDD010000027.1:0-12632 GCA_038249755.1 Flavobacteriales bacterium
ATTGAAGGTTTTCTGGGAAAAGACTTTATCGTCAAGTCCAGTTACGGCCATGTTCGCGATCTGAAAAAGAAGGGTTTGTCCGTGGATGTCGCGAATAATTTTGCGCCGGAGTATGAGATTTCGGCTGACAAGAAAAAAGTGATTCAGGAATTAAAGGACCTCGTAAAAAAGGCAGACCTTGTATGGTTGGCAACAGACGAGGACCGCGAGGGTGAAGCCATTTCCTGGCACCTTGAGGAAGCACTCAATCTCAAAAACAAAGAGACGCGGCGCATTGTATTTCACGAAATCACAAAAAATGCCATCAACAAAGCCATCGAAAACCCGCGAAAGGTGGACTATCGCCTCGTGGATGCGCAGCAGGCGCGCAGGGTGCTGGACAGGTTGGTGGGTTTTGAAATATCTCCCATTCTCTGGAAAAAAGTGAAACCATCATTAAGTGCTGGGCGTGTGCAGTCGGTTACGGTGCGTTTGATCGTGGAGCGCGAAAGGGATATTCAGGAATTTAATCAAGAGGTGTCGTACCGTGTCACAGCTGTTTTTAATGTAAATGGTAAAGCCTTCAAAGCGGAATTATCGAAGCGGTATAACACGGTGGAAGAAGCACGTGCATATGTGCAAGCCTGCGTGGATGCCGGATTTGAAGTAGAAGAACTCGAAGTAAAACCAGCCAAAAAAACCCCCGCAGCGCCTTTTACCACCTCCACTTTGCAACAGGAAGCCAGCCGCAAACTTGGCTATTCAGTGGCCCGAACCATGTCGGTGGCGCAGAAACTTTACGAAGAAGGTAAGATTACTTATATGCGTACCGACAGCCTCAATCTTTCGCAAACTGCGATCGAAGCAGCTGTCGCTGAAATCACTTCGAGTTTTGGCGCTCAATATTCCAAACCCCGAACTTTTACGAATAAGTCGAAAGGCGCACAGGAAGCCCACGAAGCGATTCGACCAGTGGACATGAGCCAAAAGTCTGTAACTGGCGATAGCGCTGAGCAGCGGCTGTATGATCTGATCTGGAAACGTACCCTGGCTTCTCAGATGGCCGACGCAGAGCTTGAGAAAACGAGGGTGAAGATCAAAGCAAATGGAAAAAGCGACTTATTGCAAAAAGCCCATTTCAATGCCAGAGGAGAGGTGATCAAATTTGATGGTTTTCTGAAAGTTTATTTCGAGGGTACCGATGATGATATTGCCGAACCCGAAGAGGAAGGCGGACTTTTGCCATCGATGAAGGTCGGTGACAATTTGGTAAGAGATAATATTGTGGCCACGCAGCGATTTTCAAATCATCCGCCCCGCTACTCTGAGGCCGCCTTGGTTAAAAAATTAGAGGAATTGGGTATCGGCAGGCCTTCCACATACGCTCCGACCATTTCAACAGTACAGAAACGCGGTTATGTTGTCAAAGAAGATCGTGAAGGGCATGCGCGTCAATACCATGTTATTACGTTGGATAATAAAGGTCTTTCAGAAAAAGACATGACCGAAAATACAGGCGCGGAGCGATCAAAATTATTTCCAACAGATATTGGTATCGTTGTCACCGATTTTTTGGTGCTGAATTTTGAGCGCATCCTGAGCTACGATTTTACGGCCTCTGTCGAGAAAAAATTTGATGATATTGCTGAAGGTCTGCTTCAATGGACCGACATGTTAAAGGATTTTTATAAAGGTTTTCATGAAAATGTGGAAGCCACGCTTGAGCATAGCGATCGCGCATCAGGAGAAAGAGAATTGGGCATGGATCCAAAATCAGGTAAACCCATTATTGCCAGGATTGGTCGTTTTGGGCCGATGGTACAAATCGGCAGTCCCGATGACGAGGACAAGCCTAAGTTTGCCAGCCTACGAAAAGACCAAAGCATTACAAACATCACACTTGAAGAAGCACTTGATCTTTTCAAGCTTCCGCGAAAAGTGGGTGAATACGAGGGTGCGGAAATTTCAGCAGCGGCGGGACGTTTCGGACCATATCTCCGTCACAAAAGTGCGTTTTATAGCATCAGGGAGGCAGATGGAGATGATCCCTTAAGCATTGAGATAGACAGGGCTATCGAACTAATAGAAGCCAAGCGAAAGGCAGATCGGGAAAGGCTAATCAAAGAATTTTCGGAGAATCCTGAAATGCAGTTACTCAATGGACGCTGGGGGCCATATCTCAAGGTGGGCAAAGAAAATTACAAGCTTCCAAAAGGCACAGAAGCCGAAAAGCTGACGTACGAACAGTGTCTTAAAATTGCGCAGGACGCACCCGCCAAATCTGCCGGTGGTCGGGGAAGATCTGCTGTAAAATCGACCTCAACTGCAAAGCCGGCTGCGAAAAAAATATCTTCTACAGCCAAAAAATCACCTTCCAAAAAGAAATCTGCCAAAGCTCCGGGCAAGGCATCAAAACCAGGCCTTAAAAAATGACCTGGTCGGATGATATTGCCATCTATTTGAAGCCGGTTCCCGACGTCTGCATTCACCAATCACTAGAGTCGGCCCAACTCATATCTTATATTGATATTCATTCCACCGGACATTTTCCGGACCTCGACCAGGTGAAATTTGCCTTGCTGGGTGTCGAAGAAGGCCGAAGAAGCATTTCTTATGCAACCTCTTACGGCCCCAATGAAATCCGGAAGAAACTGTACAGACTTTTTTATCATGGCAATCAGGTAAAAGTCGCGGATTTAGGAAATATCTCAGCCGGTGAAACCCCTGCAGACACGGATTATGCTGTGCAAAAAGTCGTTTCCGAACTCATCACCAGAAATATCTGCGTAGTAATTCTGGGCGGTTCACAGGAAATCACATTTGCTCAATATGCGGCATATGAGTATTTGGAAACCACCGTCAATCTCGGGGTGATCGATGCAGTGGTGGATATGGGAGAATTTCGCGAGTCGTTGTCTCCAGATAATTATCTCAGCAAAATTGTCATTCATGAGCCAAGTTATCTATTTAATATGAGTCATATGGGTTATCAGACCTATCTGAACAACCCGGAAATATTGTCCCTTTTGGATAAACTGTATTTTGATGCCCATCGCCTCGGTGAAATTGTGGGAGATATGAGGGTCACCGAGCCTTATATTCGCAACTCTGATCTCCTAAGTGTAGATATTAATGTTGTTCGCAATGCATCTGCTCAAGGGACTGGTCAGCCAAATGGACTTTCGGGAGAGGAAATTTGTCAAATGATGAAGTATGCCGGGATGAGTGACAAGACCACATCCATCGGCATATTTAATTACAACCCGGAAACAGATTCTCTCGGCCAAACTGCGCTTCTCATTGCGGAAATGGTATGGTGCATTCTGGATGGTTTTGGCAACCGCCAAAAAGAATTTCCCCTCATGAGCAAAAAGGATTTTATTGAATACAAAGTCCATATGCCCAACAGGAGTGACGAATTGGTCTTTTATAAAAGCAAACGCTCAGACAAATGGTGGATGAATGTTCCTTACGCCGGTGGCGCTCAAGGCATGTTGGGAAGGCATCATCTGGTACCTTGCAGTTATGCTGATTATACCCTTGCATGCGCAGGGGAGGTGCCCGATATCTGGTGGCGGACTTATCAAAAACTCGGCTAAAACGGCATTTAGGAATACACGACAAGATCAAATTACAAACGCCCTTTCGTTAAATATTTTTGTCTGTCTTAGTTTTTCCTTATTTTAGACCCCATCTTTGCGACCGCCACCCGTATCAAACGGGTGGTTTTGTTAAGGAAACCATTAGACTGCATGAAAAAAATTTGCTTACTACTCGTAGCGTCAATCACAGGCGTTTCTTCTTTATTTTCTCAGCAAGACCCTCAGTTTACACAATTTATGTATGATAGGTTATCAGTAAATCCAGGATTTGCTGGTAGTCAGGATGCCATTTGTGCTACATTGTTGGGACGTCAACAATGGACTGGATTGGCAGGACAACCGAATACGGCACTGCTGAATGTACACGGTTTGATACCTTCTATAAGGAGTGGTTTAGGTCTGACGGTGTACCTCGATGAACTGGGGCCGCAAAGCACCACGGCTGTGCGATTATCTTATGCCTATCACATAAAAATTTCGGGTGCCACAAAACTTGGACTTGGCGCTGCGGTGGGTTTATTAAGTAGTAACTTGAATAATAATTGGGTAGCGTTCGATGAGGATGGCACCATCGGTTCAGGAATCGGAGACAATTCGATCAGCCAATTCGCACAAGGAGCTTCCACGTTCGATGCATCTTTTGGGGCATATTTATACAATCCAAGTTACTACGTGGGCTTATCAGCAGTGCATCTCAATGAAGGTGACCTAAGCGAAATGAATATTCAGGTGGCTCGTCATTTATATTTAATGGCTGGTTATCACTTTAATCTTTCTTCCCAGTTTGTGCTCACACCGCATATTCTCGCAAAGACAGATTTGGCATCGGCACAATTTGATGCAAACCTTACCGTTATGTACGAAAATACGATTTGGATGGGCGTGTCGTATCGATTGGAGGATGCGATTGCACCGATGGCAGGTTATCAATATCAGTTTCCAGGGGGTAAAAGTACCCTGCGCCTTGGTTACTCATATGATCTGACAACATCCGAATTGAATAATTATAGCACTGGCAGCCATGAACTCATGGTTGGTTATTGCTACAAGCTTGAGAAACCATTACCAAAACGTGTATATAAGAATCCACGTTTCTTGTAGTAACCGATTGAAACCATCAACGGATAAGTACGTATCACCGGTTGCTGTAAATCTGTAAAATGAGGATTAAAAACCTGCAAGGCATGAGAAAATTGCTTTTTATTTTGGTCATCTCATCGACTCTATATGGGTGCGGTGGAGGTAATAGAGGCGAATTGGTTGGAGTGGTTCCGAGGGAAGACTGGATTCAGTATAACCCTTATGGAATGAACTATATCCACTTCGGCAGCTACGTAATGGGTCCTGATGATCAGGATGTTCCCTATGCATTTGTGAATAATTCCAAGCGTGTAACGGTAAGTGCCTTTTATATGGACGATACCGAAATAACCAACAACGAGTATCGTCAGTTTGTATATTGGGTTCGTGACTCGATTGCTCATAGATATCTTGGCGAAGCTGGAATTGGAGAACACATCGTAGAAGAAGATGAGTTTGGAGATATCATTGACCCGCCAGTTATCAACTGGGACGAACGGATTGACTGGGAGGGTGAAGAGGAACGTGAAGAACTCGCAGATCTTTTTCTTCCGGAATACGAGAGATTTTATCGCCGAAAAGAAATAGATACGCGTAAATTGAAATTTGAATATTATTGGATTGATCTTCAAGCAGCAGCAGTGAAGGCCAATCGGGATCTTGATCTGTCGTACACGAACGTCAAAGGGCAGAGCAATGCCATTCAAGGTCATTCCGACAGGAGCAAATTCATTATTCGTGAAGTGATTAATGTTTATCCCGATACCCTTGTTTGGGTGCACGACTTCACTTATGCGTTTAATGAACCCATGACCGAAATGTACTTTTGGCATCCGGCATATGATAACTATCCTGTAGTTGGAGTTACCTGGACACAGGCCAAAGCATTTAATGTTTGGCGATCAGAACTGCTGAGCACTTGGAAACTCAGCAATGATGAGTCGCTTGTTCAACGCTTCCGGCTTCCGACAGAGTCAGAATGGGAGTACGCCTCCCGCGGTGGTTTGGATAAATCACCATATCCGTGGGGTGGACCGTATATTAGAAACCCGCTGGGATGTCCTCTGGCCAACTTCAAACCACAACGAGGAGATTATATTGACGATGGTGCTGCCCTTACAGTAGAAACGAGGGAGTATGAACCAAACGGTTTCGGTCTTTTCTGTATGTCAGGAAATGTAGCGGAATGGACAAATACGGCGTACGATGAATCTGTTTACGAATTTTCGCATGATTTGAATGCGGAATATCAATATGATGCCGTACAGGATGATCCACCAGCTTTGAAAAGAAAAGTGGTGCGTGGAGGTTCATGGAAAGACGTAGAATACTATCTGCAAAATGGCACAAGAACATACGAATATCAAGACACTGCAAAATGTTATATTGGATTCCGCTCAGTAATGAGTTATCTCGGTCGTGGAAAAACCGGTAACCCTGAAGACTGGAATTAGTATACAAAACCCAAGGATTAATTTTTTAAAATTTAAAACGCAAGGAAGAATGAAACCAGGAAGTAAATCATGGAAAAAATTTATGGCCAAACTATACGGTATTGGAGCCGCTGTAGTGATCATTGGCGCAATGTTTAAAATTCAGCACTGGCCAATGGCCGGAGAGCTGCTTGTAGTCGGGCTTTCAACGGAAGCTTTGATATTCTTTTTCTCGGCTTTCGAACCCGTTCACGAGGACATCGATTGGTCTTTGGTTTACCCTGAACTTCGTTCTGGTGAACCAGCAAAAGCGGCAATAGTTCGCGCTGATGATGAAGGATCAATAACCGAACAGCTTGACAAAATGCTTGAGGATGCCAAAATTGAACCGGAGTTAATAGCCAGTCTTGGAGATGGCTTGAGAACACTGAGCTCACAGGCTTCCAAGTTGTCTGAAATTTCTGATGCCTCTGTTGCAACCAAGGAATATGCCACCTCTTTGCGCGGTGCATCGTTGAAAGTTGAAGAACTGAGCGATACATATGCCCAGGCTTCTGAGGCACTCACCGGACTTACCTCGAATCAGGAAGCCGGCCGAACTGCAGGAGACAATCTTCAGCGTATGAGTACCAATCTTTCTGAGTTGAACAGCATGTACGAGGTGCAACTCAAAGAATTGCAGACTTCATCTCAGCTGTACTCTGGTATAACTGAACTGATGAAAAATTTGGTTGACTCTGTGGAAGATACCAAACGTTACAAAGAGAATATTTCTGAACTGGCTACCAATCTGTCTTCATTGAATACCGTATATGGCAACATGCTAAATGCAATGGGTCAACCGGTATCCCGTGTTTAATCATCCGGTTAATCAACCCAAAAAGTAGTTAACTATGGCTGGAGGTAAAGAAACACCAAGACAGAAGATGATCGGTATGATGTACCTTGTACTCACCGCTCTGCTTGCCCTAAACGTATCGAAAGAAATCCTGGATGCTTTCGTAACCATTAACAATGGTTTGGAGATGACCAAGATGACGTTTAACGATAAACTGGCCATGCAATATGGCGGTTTTGAAGCATCTTACAATGAAAATAAGGTAAAGTATGGGGATGCCTGGACGAAAGCCCAGCAACTCCGCACTGAGGCCAATAGAATTGTTGAACACATTGATAAGATTAAGGCAAAAACAATATCTCAATCTGAAAACATACCCATTGAAACAGTGGTCGGTAAAGATCAGTTTGGAAGAGATACCATTTTGAATCTCAAATATGTCGATGGAAAGGATAATTATGATGCCAATACAAACATCATGATTGGTGCAGAATCGGCATCACCCAAGATGGACGATGATGCCGATGGCAATAATTACCGGGCTGCCGTATTGAAGAAAATGTTGACTGATTATGGCAAAACCTTACAATCAATGGTGTCTGGAAATCCTTCATTGGCTCAGGCAATCGATAGTTTGTTTTCATATCCTGAAAAAGTAAAGGATGCATCTGGTACGGAGACCAACTGGGAATCGTTAAACTTCTACCATGTTCCGCTCGCGGCCACTACGACTATCTTGTCGAAGCTGCAATCAGACGTGAGAAATGCGGAGTCTGATGCATTGGGTTACCTGTTTGCAGATGTGGATGCGGCTTCTTATAAGTTTACGAAGCTGATTCCAGTGGTGCAATATGACAAGACCTACATTCTTGAAGGTGACTCTCTTAGAGCGTCTATTTTTCTGGCAGCTTATGATGACACCAATTTGCCTGAAATTCAACTGGCTTCTGAAGGAGCCAAGTTGGATGCCAACGCAACTGATGTACCTGCGGGTCAAAGAAGGAATGTTCCGATTGGCTCTGATGGACGCGGGAAGCTTCGCCTTGCGGCAAACTCAATCGGTGACAAGAAATGGGAAGGCGTGATCAAATTCCGCAATCCGACAGGTGGTGGAACGACGTCATACCCCTACAGTATAAACTATGAAGTGGCCAAACCATCACTCGTTGTTTCACCGATCAAGATGAACGTATTGTACAGAGGGATTGATAATCCTGTGGCCATATCTGTTCCAGGTATATCCCAGGATGCATTGCGACCTACCATCAGTACGGGTCAGCTTGTACGCCAGAGTGATGGAACGTACATTGCCCGGGGGATGACTGGAACTAAAGCGGTGGTCAACGTGACAGCAGAAATTGACGGCAAGTCAAAAGCCATGGGAAGTTTTGAGTTCCGTGTGAAATCGGTACCGGATCCCGTTGCCAAGTTTGCTGGAAAAACCTCTGTCGACAATGCAGCCAAAAAAGAGGATATGACTGCTTCACTAGGGGTCATAGCTGAATTGAAAGATTTTGAATTCAACCTTAGTTATCCTATTAAGTCATTTGATATGACCGTAATTATGGGAGGAGACGCAAAAACACTGCCATCAGCCAGCAATAGATTGACGGCTGATCAAAAGAGTTTGCTCTCTCAGGTTAGAAGGAATCAGACTGTAATCATCGAAAACATCAAAGCGACCGCTCCAGATGGATCTACCCGGTCTTTGGGAAGCATCAACTTGCGTGTTCTTTAATATCTTTATCACATGAAAAGGAACTATTTATTCATTTTGGTTTTGATAAGTGCCGCCTTCGTGATGTCTCCATCAGAGTCCAGTTCTCAAACTGTTCTTGACGGTGCTTACATCAAAGAGCACAATAAGACGAAGAAAGTAGTGCCCTACCCCTTCATTCGTGAGGCCGACGTGATGTGGTCGCGCCGGATCTGGCAGGATATTGACCTGAGGGAGAAAATGAATCTTCCGCTGTATTATCCGCTTGATGAGGCCAATGGTATGAAAAGTCTTTTTGATGTTATCCGGGATGCATTGCTGGTAGAAGGATCGATCACCGCATATAGTTCAGGGGTTACTGGTCAGGAAGATGATTTCAGACAACAACTGCTGGTTAGTGACGTAAAAAATATCCTTGTCAGACAGGATACATCTTCAACTGAAGATCCAGATACCGGAGAAATGGTTGAGATCATTCAAACAGTGGCAGTGAACACGCAGGATATTACGCGATACAGAATTAAAGAAGATTGGTTTTTTGACAAACAGCGTTCTGAACGATACGTGCGAATTATTGGTATTGCACCAATGAAGGAACGTATTTCAGAGGACGGAGAACCAACCGGAGCATATGAAATCTTGTTCTGGTTGTATTTCCCGGAATGCAGATGGGTCCTCGCCAACTGGGATTCCTTCAACAGGTTTAACGATGCCGAAAGACGATCCTTTGATGATCTGTTTCAAAAACGCATGTTTTCCAGTACCGTTATCAAAGAATCAAATGTCTATAACAGGAAACTCGATGATGTGTATACCGGAATTGATGCCCTGATGAAAGCGGAGGAAATCAAAGAACAATTGTTCAACCTCGAGCACGATCTCTGGAGTTTCTAAAATCATTTTTCTTACAATAGTGAAAGCACCCTATCTTTGGGGTGCTTTTTTCATTCATCAATGAAGAGGCTAAAACAACGTATTCATGCTTAAGTTAGATCAGCTCCGGCTGGAATTTGCCGACAGGGCACTTTTTAAAGATATTGACCTCTTTATTGGAGATTCGGATAAGGTGGGACTGGTCGGTAAAAACGGCGCAGGGAAATCTACCATGCTCAAGGTAATTATGGGTCTCGAAAACCCGACGGGTGGCCAAATTATCAAGCCGAAAGAATACACCATCGGATACCTTCCACAGGATCTCGATTTTGCATCTACACTTTCAGTTAGAAATGAAGTCCTCACCGCTTTCGAGATCACCCAGGCGCTCGAAAAGAAAATGGAATCCATTAGTCAGCAACTGGCCGAACGGGAGGATTATGAAAATCAGTCGTACCTCGATCTGGCAGAAGATCTGAACAAAGTATCCATGCAACTTGGACTTTACGATATCGACAGCCAGGACGAAATGGTGGAGCGGATCCTCATTGGTTTGGGTTTTACCCGCGAGGACCTCGAACGCCCACTGAGTGAATTCAGCGGTGGTTGGAAGATGCGGGTGGCTCTTGCAAAAATTCTGCTTCAGAAGCCCGATTTGGTTTTGTTGGATGAGCCCACTAACCACCTGGACATCGAATCTGTGCAGTGGCTGGAAGCCTATTTGAAATCATATCCCGGAGCGGTCATGCTCATTTCTCACGACAGGGTTTTTCTCGATCAGGTCACCAACCGTACAGTGGAGTTGATCAATGGAAAAGCTTTTGATTATCCCGCGGCTTACTCGCGCTTTGTAGAACTTAGAGCCGATGTAATTCAGCAACAGCTTGACGCAAAAAAGAACCAGGATAAGGAAATCAAACAAACCGAAGCCCTGATCAATAAATTCAGAGCCAAAAGCAGCAAAGCATCTTTTGCGCAGAGCTTGATAAAAAAACTCGACAAAATGGACATTGTCGAAGTGGACGAAGAAGAGACAGCCTCGTTGCGGTTTCGGTTTCAACCTGCACCCCGATCGGGAAAGATCGTGGCAAAGGCCGATGTGCTCAGCAAGAGCTATGGGCCAAAAAAAATATTTTCGGGATTGGAATTCGAAATTGTTCGGGGTAGCAGGGTGGCCCTGGTCGGAAAAAACGGCGCGGGAAAAACCACTTTGACGAAAGTCATAGCAGGTCTAACCTCCTATTCTGGCGAATGCGAATTGGGTCATCAGGTTGATTTGGGTTATTACAGTCAGAATCAAAGTGACGAATTGCCACCAACTAAAACCGTCCTTGAGGTAATCGACGATGAAGCCACGGGCGACTACCGCAAACAGGTGCGCAGCCTTCTCGGTGCCTTTATGTTTCAGGGCGATGATGTGTACAAGCAGGTGAAAGTGCTTTCCGGTGGAGAGAAGGCGCGACTTGCACTCTGTAAACTGCTACTGCATCCGTATAATTTCCTGATTCTCGATGAGCCAACCAATCACCTTGACATGCGGTCCAAAGACGTTTTGAAAGATGCCCTGGCCAAATTTGACGGCACCATTCTCGTCGTATCTCACGACAGGGATTTCCTGAAAGGCATGACCAATCAGGTCATGGAAATTAAAGATGGTTCTATGACCGTTTTTCCAGGTGATATTTCTGAATTTCTGGAAAGGAAAAAGGCAGATAGCATCCGGGCTTTTGAATTTGTGAAGACGCGTCAGCAGGCTACGAAGGCAAATAAATCGCAGGATAAGGATACCGAAAAGGATAAATGGAAGCTCAGCAAACGCATCACTTCACTAGAACGCGATATAGAAAAGCTGGAGGCACAAATGGAGGAACAAACCGCTCATTCTGAGCGCATCGATTACAGCAATGCCGCGGAACTCGAAAATCACAACATGAAACTCCGACAGATTCATGCCAAGCTCAATGACAAGATGAAAGAGTGGGAGGAAGCTTCCGATAAACTCTGATTGGCATATGACCGGACCCATCCAGGTATTTTCTCAACGTGATTCTCCGGCACTGCGATTTGTCTTAAGCTTCATTTTCGACACCTTTTACGGATGCGGATTTACATTCGTATCTGAGAAATCGGCACTTGATGTTTCTGTTCCCATAATAACTTACGGGAAGGACGATGGCGCAAAGCTCAATATCACCCCCACCGGATATTTATTTGAGGATGATTTAAGTCAATATCCGCCTTTTAAAATTGTTCAATGGAAGGGTCTTCCGGCTTTTTTTGGAACAGGAGCAGGGAATATTCCCTTCGACCTTTTTGGAGCAATTTTCTTTTTGCTCAGCAGAGCCGAAGAATACCAAAACAAAACAAGGGATCATCACGGGAGATTCCTGGCTTCACATTCTACGCTTTTTGATAGTGGTCTTTATTCCCGACCGCTTGTTGATGAATGGTTGATGGCGTTTCTTCCGCTTATTCGTAACCATTTTCCGGGCTTTACACCGCAAGAACGTTCATTTCAATGGATCAACACCCTCGACGTCGATGTGGCATATGCTTACCATCATCGCGGGCCGCTGCGGTGGATTGGCGCTTGCGCGAAAGATATCCTGAACTTGAATTTGTCCAATTTTTTTCGTCGTATGGCCGTTCAATTCTATGGAGCCGCCGATCCTTTCGACACCTATGCGTGCGAAGCAGAATTATCCAAAGGATATGATACAAAGTATTTTTTCCTTTTGGGAAACCGCAGCCGATACGACAAAAATCTGGCGCATAGCTCTACCGGTTTGCGCACGCTGATTTCCACCCTCGCATCCCGCGCTGAGATAGGTATACACCCATCCTATGAATCCAACAACAGTTCGGTAATCCTGGAAAAGGAAATTGACCGGCTCAGGTATATTTTAGGGAAAAAAGTCAAGATAAGTCGACAGCATTACCTGAAGTTATCTTTGCCCCATACCTATCGAAACCTTATAAACGCGGGAATTGCCGTAGACTATAGCATGGGATTCGCAGATCGACCCGGATTTAGATCGGGCACATGTACGCCCCATTTCTTTTTTGATTTGGAAAAACAAGAAACCACGCCCTTAAAGATTGTTCCCCTC
>JBBSDD010000028.1:0-12554 GCA_038249755.1 Flavobacteriales bacterium
AACCAACCGGGCTGAAGTATTGCCCACTGCCCGGGTTGTGGCTACCGGACTGATGCGCAATGTCCGCGGCGACAGGGCCGGAGCGGATGATTCTTTCGGTATATCACAAAGCGACAACCTGGCCAATATGGTGATGAGTCAACTCTCAGTGATTACCATCATCGCAACAGTGATCGGAGCGATCACCTTGCTCGGCGCTGCCATTGGGCTGATGAACATCATGCTCGTGTCGGTGACGGAACGCACCCGTGAAATAGGTGTGCGAAAAGCCATCGGTGCCAGCGCGGGCGTCATCCGCAACCAGTTTTTAATCGAGGCCATCGTCATCGGTCAGATCGGCGGTTTGTTTGGCATTGTGATGGGCATCGCCATCGGAAATATCATCGCGATACTCATCGGGGGAAGTTTCGTCATTCCCTGGATGTGGATCATCGGCGGGGTGATTTTGTGTTTTTTCGTGGGCCTGATCAGTGGGTATTATCCGGCGAAAAAGGCTGCAGCCCTCGATCCCATCGAATCTTTGCGCTACGAATAACTGTTAACCAAGCGACTTCCAAAGATAAAAACACGCGACGGTTCGGAAAGGCGCCCATATCTCAGCACGGGTAATGAGGATGGAATGGGTTTGGGGATTGCCATCAAAAAGATTTTTTTCCATCGCTTTGCGGATGCCGAGGTCGCCGACGGGAAATACATCGGGACGAAAAAGTGTGAACATCAAAAACATTTGAGCCGTCCAGACCCCGATTCCTTTGATCTTCGTCAAATGTGCAATCACCTCCTCGTCTGAAAGTTGATCGAGGTGATTATATGCAGCCGGTTCTTTTGCAAAAGCTTCTGCCAGGGCAAAAACATAAGACACTTTTTGGCCGGACAATCCCACGCCGCGAAATTCTTCAGCCGGCGTGGCCAGAATCCGAACCGGCTGCAAGTCCATTTCCAGTAAATGGAGAAACCTCCCAAAAATGGTCGCGGCGGCCTTGACAGAAAGTTGCTGCGATACGATGGCCCCGAGCAAACTTTCAAAAACCCCTTTTGGCGGGGCAGGTTTCAGCGGTGCCAATTGAAGAATGAGCTGTGCCATGGCCGGATCCCGGTCGGTGAGATACGCTGAAGCCGCTGTCAAATTCATTGTGTAAAACTAGGCGAAAATGCATTGACCTAATTGTCATTTCAACACTTAACTTTGCCCGCATTGAATAAAACACATTAAAATCAACGCATTGTATGAGCACAAAGAATAGCCAACCAAAAGTAGCCTATTTCTGCATGGAGTACGGACTGGATGATAAACTGAAAACCTACGCAGGCGGGCTGGGCATACTGGCAGGCGACTATATGAAAGGCGCCAAAGACCACAACTTCCCCATCGTTGGCATCGGCTTAAAATGGAAACAGGGTTATACCGATCAGTACATCGACAAAGACGGAAAACCTTATGACAGTTATAAAAATCAGAATTACGAATTTCTGAAAGAAACGGGCGTAACAGTGGTGGTCAAAATCCGACAGCGGGATGTGCACTGCAAGGTTTGGCTCTGCGAATCATTTGGCAATGCGCCGCTTTACCTTCTCGACACGGATGTGCCAGGCAATGAGGACGGATGGATTACAGGGCAGCTATACGGCTGGTTTGGCGAAGAGCGCATTGCCCAGGAAATGGTGCTCGGTATCGGAGGCGTTAAGGCTTTGAGAGCGCTGGGCATTGATGTTGACGTGTACCACTTTAATGAAGGCCATGCCCTGTTTGCCGGTTTTGAATTGGTCCGTGAGAAGCGTGATCAGGGATTGTCATTCGAGGAAGCGGTGGAGAAAAGCAAAAAAGAAATCGTTTTCACAACCCATACCCCTGTGGTACAAGGAAATGAATCACATCCCATTGATCGCCTCATGTACATGGGAGCGAATGTTGGGATGACGGTCGAGCAGCTGGTCAGCCTGGGCGGAGCACCGTTTAACATGACTGTTGGTGCCCTTCGTTTGTCACGAAAATCAAATGCCGTAGCCAAACTTCACGGAGAAACCGCTCAGGACATGTGGGCGCATGTGGACAACCGCTCTGAAATCATACCCATCACCAACGCCATACACAAACCGACCTGGGTAGACAAAGACGTGGAAGATGCGGCAGTCAATGGTGGAGACATCTGGGAAGCACACATGAAGTGCAAAAAGGATTTGGTGAAATTTGTCAAAGACCGCACCGGGGCTGAATTGAATGCAGATGCGCTGATTATCGGTTTTTCCAGAAGGGCGGTACCTTACAAAAGGGCCAACCTGCTTTTCAGAGATCCGGAAGTAATTGACCCACTGCTGCGCGAAGGCAAATTGCAGATCGTGTATTCCGGAAAGGCACACCCTCTGGATGATATGGGTAAGTCGTTGATTCAGGAAATCGTTGGCTTCAGCCAAAAATATCCAAACGCGGTGGTCTATATACCCAATTACGATATGGCGACGGGTGCGGCGCTCACCCGAGGTTCAGACGTGTGGTTAAACAATCCACGCCGACCAAAAGAAGCCAGTGGGACATCGGGTATGAAAGCGGCCATCAACGGCGTATTAAATTGCAGCATTCTCGACGGCTGGTGGCCTGAGGCTTGCAACCACGGGGTGAATGGCTGGCAATTTGGCGATGCTTTTGTTGGTGAAACGGAAGAAGAACACGACAAACACGACGGTGATGCGCTTTATGAGGTCTTGTTGAAGGAAGTAATCCCGACATTTTACAACGACCGGAAGAAGTGGGTACAAATGATGAAAAGCAGTATTCTCGATTGCAAAGATGAATTTGCTGTAAAGCGGATGCTGACGGAATATTACGAGCTGCTTTATGTATAAATAATCAATTTTACGTTGGAAATTCAAGGGGAATCAGAAATGACTCCCTTTTTTTTGCCTATATACTGAATAAATATCTGGCCAACAGATTGAAAATAAGCATTAAAATTGCGCACAGGCGAAATACCCCCAATTGATATGAACTAAAAGGCAAATATTTTATTATCCTTGCTACTCTAAACTATCAAATTTTAAAACCTATGAAAAAGATTATTTTTGCGCTCTTTGCTGTATGCCTTATCGGAAATACGTATGGACAGGAAGAAGGGAAATTCCGGGTAGGGTTAAACCTCGGTGGAGCTATACCAACTGGCGGATTCGGTTTCCTGATCGACATTGAACCCAAGTACAATTTAACTGACAACATGAATGTGGGATTGCGATTCGGAAGCGCAATCATTGCAAAAGAACTGCAACTTGACAACAACGATGAGTTTGAATCAGCGGATTTTTCTGCAAACAATTCTTACCTCGCAACATTTGACTATTACTTTCCGCTGGGAGGATCATTCACGCCGTTTGTAGGTGCTGGAGCTGGCCTTTTTTCAATAGCCAGCGTGGCTGGACAGGATGGGGTGGATGTTGACTCAGAGGATGTGGATGCGGAGGCAAAATTTGGTGCCATGGTTCGGGGAGGTTTTGAAGTGGGTAAGTTCAGAATGAGCCTGGAGTATGACTTCATTCCTGAAACCAACTTGCAGGATGGCCAGGGCAATGAGGTAGGCACAATCAAAAATGGTTATCTCGGTATCACAGTGGGTTTCTTCGTCGGCGGTGGACGCTGGGGTTGAATCCATCTATAATATTCACGAAAAGGCTTCCTTCGAGAGGCCTTTTTTATTGATCTTTGATAACAATCCTACGGTCAAATTAATCGGAAAAGAAGCATGAAAGTGGCATGATTTTAGGAATTTTAATTCGTGACGATCAATACAAAAAGACCATGAAAAAAATCGCCAGCCTCGCTTTTCTTGTTGTTTTAACACTGCCTTCCATTTGTTTTTCTCAAATCGATGTGGGCATCGGCTACATCAATGGCAATCCGGTTGGAAACATGGGAAAAGCCATTCGAAATGCGCACGGAATAGACTTCAAAGCCATGTACCACTGGCCGCGGTTGAGAATTGGTGCCGGTGTGGAATTGGGCATTTCGGGCTACGGATACCAAACCAGAGAAATGGATATACTGCTTGACAACGGCCGCACTGTGAATGCGGATATCAGCATTCTCAACAGCATTCTCCAGCCAGCCCTGGTTTTCCGCTACGAATTTTTGAACAGCAGTGTGCTCAACCCTTACCTCACCGCCCGCACAGGTTGGAGCCGCTATACCACCCAACTCACCGCTACCGATGCCGACGACACATACGACGATGGATCGCCCATCGAATATGAAGATGCGCGGCTTTCCTCTGGCAATTCTTTCGTTTTTGGGGGTGGCGCGGGCGTGCTGATTGATATGTCGTTTACGTTTCCGCAAATTCAGCGCAATACATTGCTCATCGACGTCAGCGTAAACTACCTACACGGCACTGAGGTGCAGTTCATGAATGCCAAATCAAACCTCAACGACATTCAATCAACCGAAAGTTTTGAATTCCTGCTCGCAAATGCGGAGCAACCCCGGTCGGAACACGGACTGCACGACGGTTATATTTTTAAAACACCGCTTCAGGTGGCCGAATTGCGTGTTGGTGTATTATATCGATTTATAAAGCCGATTGTCCGAAAAGAAATTTCTTAAGTTTTGATCAAAATGTTCGATGAAAATGGATTTTTATTACATTGTGGTATCATTTACATCGACGAACTTTTTAAAAAGCAGCCATGAAAAGAAATATCCTATTATCATTATGTCTTGCCATTCCTGTACTGGCCTCCGCTCAGATTGAAATAGGAAAGGGATACGTATATTCTCAAACCAATGGCATGATGAGCCATACGATTTCAGCAATTCACAGCGTCAATTTTGAAGGTTTTTATAATTTCCGCGGATCAAATTTTGCCGTGGGTGTTGAGATTGGTGGTGGCTCTTACGGGATTGAGAAGTCAGAAAGACATTACGGATTTGAAAACGGCATGGAGATGCTGGCTCCGGTTATAGTGACAAACAATATCTTCAACAGCGGACTTATGCTGCGATACGATTTGACGGAAGGTACTGCGCTCACACCCTACGCTATTGGGAAAGCTGGAATATCCAGGTTTGGAACACGCTTAAGTGTCGAAGATCCGCGTGCAGATCATACAGTAGAATGTCCTGTACCGATAGTAGATGAAGCCATTCATTCCGATTACAGCTTTACCACAGCCATTGGCGGGGGTCTGCGCTACGATATGGAGAATTTATTCAGTTTCTTAAGTTCAAATATGCTGTTCGTTGATTTTAACGCCACATTTGTAAGAGGGAGTGTGGTGGAATACATGAGTGTCAATGCGCCAGGCATCAATGGAAATATGATCAACGGCGAGGTACGGGATGTGGACCTTCAGTTTACAACCGCGGCGCAACCCGAAGTAATACACGAATATCATACAGGCTATTTGTACAGAACGCCTATGGAACTTATTAATTACAGACTTGCTGTGGTATTTCGATTTCCATAAATCACCAGGTCCGGGTCAACGTTATACGTCAACCATTTCCTGCACCCGGTTTAAAGCAGTGCTGGTTTCAAGACGGAGGGTGGCGATCACATCCCGAACCGGAACCACGCTTTTGATGTGCTCCACCGATTGACCAGCACACCAAAGGTTATGGTAGTTATTGGGTTTGATAGACTTTTCAAGACGTTTCATGCCGCGAACGGCAATGATCATTTTCACGTATTTTTTGAGGGTTTTATTCCTGTTCATAAGCCTTTCAAACCATGTTTGCTTGTATCCGATTTTGCGGGCATATGGTGTATCGATAATTGTACAGGGTGTGCCCGATAATTTTTCCGTAAGGACAATATCACTCATTCCAGCAGTGATGATTCCATTTTTATATCCATCTCCCACTGCTGCCTCCGTGGTGGCGATAAACCGCGTACCTACCGAAACCCCCTCAGCGCCGGCAGCGAGCATGGAGGCGATACCTGCCCCTGTGGAAATCCCTCCTGCAGCAATTACCGGGATGTTTGGAAAATTCCGACCCAGACTTTCCACCAACACATGAAGCGCAATATTTCCGGCATGGCCCCCGGCACCATGTCCCACTGCGATGAAACCATCACAGCCCAAATCCGCACATTTTTTTGCGTGTTTCAGATTCACCACATCGCAAAAAACTTTCCCTCCATAACTGTGAGCCTTGCTTATCACCTCTTCAGGGCTTCCCAGCGAAGTGATATAAAATGGCACCCGGTGATTGATGCATATTTCGAGATGTTTATCCAACATAAAATTGCTCTTCTGCACGATGAGATTGACACCATAACTGCCACCCGGAGTCTGTTTGTGCAAAGCTGAAAGTTCGGAAAGCGCATTTTCCAACTCGCCTTCCTTTCGGAAATTGAGTGTGGGAAAAGTGCCGGCAATGCCACTTTTCATCGCTTCTTTTACCATTTCAACGTTGCTTACCAGAAACATCGGAGCCATAATCATGGGAAATTCGATGCCCAACATCGCAGTAAATCTATTCTTCACAGATTATATTTTGAATTAGGTGTAAATTAGACACTATTTTACGAAATTGAGCCCGAAAAGAATCAAAACAATTACAATACTATGCTGCAGGCCGACAAAACAAGATTATTCGATTTTTACGATTACCAACTCGAACATTTTCCCAAACCGGATGCCCTTGCTGGCAAAGTAAATGGTATCTGGAAAAAGTACAGTACGCAGGAAGTCATACATATGGCTAACGGACTGAGCACCGGAATGATCAAAAAGGGAATCAAACCCGGCGACAAAGTAGCTATCGTCTCCAACAATCGTCCGGAATGGGTCATAGCCGATCTGGCGATCCTGCAAATTGGCGCCATCAATGTGCCTGTTTATCCCACAATTACGGAGGCAGATTACAAGGTTATCTTCAATGATGCGGAAGTTAAGATCGCTTTTGTTTCAGATCAGGATCTGCACACCAAAGTGAGCAATATCAAACCGCAAGTATCAAGTCTTCAGTCGATTTATACTTTCGACGAAGTACAGGGCGCCGAGCATTGGTCAGCACTGAAGGACCCGGAGCCTTTGCTCGCCGACATTCAGGCACTGCGCGATCAAGTGAAATCCACTGATCTGGCCACTTTGATCTATACTTCCGGTACCACGGGCACTCCGAAAGGGGTGATGCTTTCGCATAAAAATGTCGCCAGCAATGCCATCGCCAGCAAAGAAAGATTGCCGGTAGACAGCAACGCAAAAGGGGTGAGTTTTCTTCCGCTTTGCCATATCTATGAGCGAATGATGATCTATCTCTATACCTATACCGGCGTGTCGCTCTATTTCGCAGAATCGATGGAAACAATTGGTGACGACATCCGTGATGTGAAGCCCAATGTCTTTACAGCAGTGCCCCGCCTGTTGGAAAAAGTGTACGACAAAATCGTGGCGAAAGGCGCTGAATTGACTGGCGTCAAAAAGTCTTTGTTTTTTTGGGCAGTTAAATTGGGTGAAAAATATGAGCCTTACGGCCAAAATGGGCCGTTTTACGAAATGAAACTGAAGGTGGCCCGAAAACTGATTTTTAGCAAATGGCAGGCTGCCCTTGGCGGAAACATTCAAGCCGTGGCAAGCGGAAGTGCCGCTCTGAATCCACGACTGGCGCGCATTTTTAACGCTGCCGGAATTCCCATCCTCGAAGGATATGGACTCACAGAAACCTCTCCCGTTGTAAGTGTGAATGAAGTTGGCAACAATGGATTGAAATTCGGATCAACGGGTCGACCGATAGCCGATGTTCACGTGAAAATAGCTGAAGATGGAGAAATTCTCGTAAAAGGGCCGAATGTCATGATGGGCTATTACAAACGCCCTGACCTCACCGACGAAGTGATCGACAAAGATGGCTGGTTTCACACCGGCGATATTGGTGAAATGGTCAATGGTCAATTCCTGCGCATCACGGACCGCAAGAAAGAAATTTTTAAAACGTCTGGTGGGAAGTACATCGCGCCACAGCTGATGGAAAACATCTATAAAGAGAGCCGTTTTATTGAACAAATCATGGTGATTGGTGAAAACCGGAAACACCCGGCAGCACTGATCGTTCCGGCTTTTGATTTTCTGAAAGAATGGTGTCAGCGCAAGGGATACGACTGCGGATCGCGGGAAGCCATGATCATAAATGAAAAGGTCATCGCGCGTATTCAAGAGGAAATTGATGAGAAAAACGCCCAGTTTGGCAAATGGGAACAGGTAAAAAAATTCGAACTACTCGCGGCCGAATTCAGCATTCAGGGGGGAGAAATTACACCCACTTTGAAATTAAAACGCAAAGCGATTTTGGAGAAGAACAAAAGTCTGATCGAAAAGATTTACGGCGCTTAAGATCTCTGGTTTTCGCTCAACAAATTGCCTGATTCCACCGTTCTTTGTGGAATTAAACAATTCATTTATGAAATCCCGTTCGTGGCTTATTCCCATCGCCATTTTTGTGGTTATCCTTGGCGTGGGCATGGTGTTCGCCTACCCTTTGCTGAAAAAGGAAAAAACCCTCAAGATTTATCAGCCGTCTGATGTCAATCCGAAATTGGTCGATACCGAAAAACAAAAAGTAAAAGCAGACCATACCATTGCTGATTTCTCGCTGATTAATCAGGAAGGTCGACGCATAACGCAAGATGATTTTGCGGAAAGCATATACGTGGCCGATTTTTTCTTCGCCACCTGTCCGTCGATTTGTCCCATCATGAGCGGAAACATTGCCAAATTGCAAGAGGAGTTCAAAAATGAAAAAAACCTGAAGTTTCTTTCACACTCTGTCACCCCCGAAATAGATTCCGTATCCGTGCTCGCTGATTATGGCGAACTCTATGGCGCCAATCCGGAGCAATGGATGCTCGCTACCGGTGATAAAAAGCACATTTACGATCTCGCCCGCAAGAGTTATTTCGCCGTGCTCGACGAGGGCGACGGCGGCGTACAGGACTTCATCCACACCGAAAACTTCATTTTGGTGGATACGAAACGCCGCATCCGCGGATATTACGACGGCACAAGCGACAATGACATGCGTCGACTGGCCGATGAAATCCGGATTTTGCTCGGAGAAACTGAGCAATCCTGATCAGCGCTGAACGGTGATTTTTCCTGTTTTCAGAATTTCTTTTATGGTGAGGTTTTGAACACCCATATCCATACCCTCCAAGCCTGCCAGAGAATAAGAGACAAGTCCGATATCCAGGTAATTTTCGATATCCAATGGAAAAACGACAAAATTTTAAGGTCCCACAATACTGTAATTCTCAGAAAACCTGACGATTTTGTCATTTACTAAATGGGAAATGGAATTCATTTCGGCATTCATCGCTTGTAAACTGATGGTTTTAACAAGATCTGATATTCCATCGAACATGACTTCCTCCTCCATTGAAATGACCTCACCCTGAATGTACAAATCATTGTAATCGTAAACCGGCCAGACCTCGCCAATTCCAGCCTGTGTCAAAAAGCGGATGGTATCGTCGTCGAGATTGTAAAACATGTGTGTTCCGTCGGGCGAAATCCGGATGTGGGCTCCCATACAGGATGGTCCATCGGGTGTATAACAGGAATAATCGTCCGTCAATTTTTGGATCGTTTTTGACAAATAAAAAATGGAATCTCCATCCATAAATGCGGTGGAATCAACCCCAATAGCCCGAAGCCCTTGATCCGAATCAAACAGCCGATACCCATTGTCGTGGATCGCCTGGAAGTTCTGGCCGTTTGCTGCGCCCGCTATTATCGCTAAATTCAAAAAAAATAGAAATCTTTTCATAGCGGTTGTTTTAAATTGATCAACAATGTAAACTTCTGGCGGCGAAGTATAAAATAAAAAGTTGGTGGTTCTTGAAAAAACAAAAAATAAACGGCAGGATATAAAATGAACGCAGCGGCCCTAAAGAACAACCGCAGCAATCGCAGCAGCATTAATCCACTTTATTATATCTCAAGTTTATTAGCTAATCGCTGAAATCGCGTCTTCCCGAAGTGGGATTGAAATTCGATTAAAACAAGCCATATAAAATAACCAGGATTTTAATTTACTACAGCACCAAAATACTGATCGAAATCCGTTCCAAATAAAACCAGCTTTTCGTTGGTAAAATGAGCATAAGGCACAATCATTACTACAGACCTATCTCCGGAGCTCATCGCCCCATCCGATAATTTTTTAAGATTATTATCTACCGTAATTTGTCTTACCACTGAATCTCCTTTTCGGTAATCGGTATGATCCCATCTATTTTTCTTGCCGACGTTCTCCAGATTGTCTTTACGATCATTAAATAAAATATGCAGGACATCATCTTTAACATAAACAAGAGATCCCGAATAGAATTGTTCTCCACCGAATTCAAGCTGATCTTTTGATATTGCCGAAAATAGTCCAGTAAATCCACCGCTCGTATCCATCTGAAAAAGTAAATTGTCACCTACCAATAAATAGTAGTTATACGTCGTCCGGTTGCCGCTTACAACTCGTTCCTTTATAGAGCCAAACAATTCAATATTTAAAACCACATTTTCTCCCAATTCATGTATTTGCAAATGGCGAATCTTTAAAACAATACCTTTTTCTTTGGATTTAATAGATTCCAATTCATTGGAATACGCGTCAGAAAAAGGCTGTTCCGCCCGGATTATCTCTTTTAAATCGGAATCAAGTCTTATACTGTAAGCTCCGGTGTATCTTCCTTGAGCCCCATCATTACTCAGACCTGCTAAAAGCACAGAGCCTTTTTCCAGAATTCTGAATGCAGGAGTAGGCCTTTCACCATCTAATAGATAGGAGATGTGATTGCCTGTATCATCCAATTTATATATCCAGTTAATTCCTGGCTTTTCTTCATTTGTAACCAGTCTCGACCCTCCTAATGACGAATTAGATACACTCATTTGGATTTTTGTAGCGGGTTTCTTTTCGAGTGTTTCCTTTATTAATACAAAGTAGCTTCCGTCGATATCTCTGTTACCCAGCCGAAAATCTATCACGCGATTGGCAGGCAACCCGATTTCATACAATTGATTGAACACCAGATTAAAATTAAGATCAAATTTTGCCAAACCAATGTGTAGATTTCCTTCTACCTCGTTTGATGAAAGATAAGCCATAAATACGCCATCTTCATTTTCAATTAATTGAAATGGTCTGTTGGAGAAAAGATTGGAAAGATCAACCAGATTGACCGGCAAATAACTATTCTCGGACTGCTTCAACGGGGATGGTTCGGATATTGCCGAAAAGTTTTCATCCAGGATTTTAAAAAACATTTTATTTGAAATTAAACCCTTCGCAAAACCAGCAATAGCGTCGATGGCCAGCATTTTTCCATTTCGCACGGAAAGGACGGACAATTGACTCGTACCGGATTTTGAAGGCTTGGCTTCTGGCATCAGGTTAAATGACTTCACAGGGTCAAATGAATGGCTCGCTATGAAAATATCGGAAGCCTTGAGCCTCAGTCCAGCTTCAACTTTTTGATAGGTCACCGACTGATCATCGGCCGAGACGGTTTGGAAATAGTTTATACCGAGCTTTGCAAATTTACCAGTGGGATGCCACTTGATCTGGGCAGCTTCCTGCTGACCAAAAATTTGGGTGGCATAAAAAAATAAAAGTCCTGAAATTAGTATCGTCCACTTTAACATGCAGCATCGTTTTACGCCAAAAATAATGATATTTATGAACCGCGATCATTTACCGCCACTTTTATAAAAATGTTTTTAGAATCCCGCTGTTAATGCCAGTGTCAACACGTTCATTTTTTTGAAACAAGAACTCCAGCCCCAACTTCTCACACTACATATGTCTGCATTACTGCCCCGGAGTATAGAAGATAAATTCACCCCAGTTCCCATAATCTCCCCTACCTTTGCACTCCAAAAAACACCCCCTATGAACGTCCTCTCCGTTGAGAACCTTTCAAAACGCTACGGCCCGCGCCTCCTCTTCGAAAACTTTTCTTTCGGCATGGCCCAGGGCGAAAAGGTCGCCATCGTAGCTCCCAATGGATCGGGCAAAAGCACCCTGCTTATGGCTATCGCCGGCGTGGAGCCAGCCGATGGGGGAAACATCGTTTTCCGCGACGGTATCCGAATCGGATACCTCTCACAGGACCCTGATTTCCCGGAAGGGCACTCCATCATGGAAGCCATTCTCCACTCAGACAACGCTGTAAACCGCGCCATCAAAGGCTATGAGCTCGCTTTGGAAAACCCCGAAGACAGCGATGAACTCCAAAAATGGTTTGACGAAATGGACCGCCAAAACGCATGGGATTATGAAGCCCGCATCCGCGAGGTACTCGGCCAACTTGGCATCGACCACCCCAATATGAAACTCACATCCGCTTCGGGCGGACAACGCAAGCGCGCCGCCCTCGCACGCGTGATGCTCGACGAGCCGGACTTTCTGATCCTCGATGAGCCGACCAACCACCTCGACCTCGACACCATCGAATGGCTGGAAAACTGGCTCGCAGGCGCCAACTTCACCCTGCTCATGGTAACCCATGACAGGTATTTTCTCGACAGGGTATGTACCGACATTCTGGAAATCGAACGCGGCACCCTCGTGC
>JBBSDD010000029.1:0-12482 GCA_038249755.1 Flavobacteriales bacterium
ACCGTCAGGCATACTAATTTTGTCAAAGCCTTTTTGATCATTGCCCAATACATAAATTACCTGCTCAGGTAAAGATTCCGCTCGCTGTAAATTTTCCTGAAAAAGGGATCCATCAGATTGTCTACAAATTGAATGGCTTCTCCCGTCGACTTCATTTCAGGTCCCAATTCCTTGTTCACTTCCGGAAATTTCTCATAAGAGAAAACAGGGATTTTGATCGCGTAGCCTTTTTTGGTGGGTTTGAAATTGAAATCGGTCACCTTGGCTTCGCCAAGCATCACTTTGGTAGCGTAATTCACATAGGGTTCGTCGTAGGCTTTGGCGATAAAAGGCACGGTCCGCGAGGCCCTCGGATTGGCTTCTATGATATAAACGACGTCGTCTTTGATGGCAAACTGAATGTTGATCAGGCCCACCGTGCGCAAGGCCAGCGCAATGCGTTTGGTATACTCCTCGATCTGAGCGATAATGAGATCGCCGAGATTGTATGGTGGCAACACGGCATAACTATCGCCGGAATGAATTCCGGCTGGTTCGATGTGTTGCATCACACCGATGATGTAGACGTTTTCTCCATCGCAAATCGCATCAGCTTCCGCCTCGATGGCGCCGCTTAGAAAATGGTCGAGGAGAATTTTGTTGTCGGGCATGTCGCGAAGTATATTCACGACATGTTTTTCCAGATCTTCCTTGTTGATCACGATCTTCATTTGCTGACCCCCGAGCACGTATGATGGACGAACAAGGAGCGGAAAACCCAACGTATCCGCTAGTTCGAGCGACTGCTCTGCATTGCTGACCACGCCAAACTCGGGGTAGGGAATGTCATTTTCTTTGAGCAAATTCGAAAAACTTCCGCGATCCTCTGCCAGATCGAGGGCTTCGTAGCTGGTGCCCATGATTCTGATGCCGTAACGGCTGAGCTTTTCAGCAAGTTTCAGAGCTGTTTGCCCACCCAGCTGAACAATGACGCCCACGGGATTTTCGTGCAAAATAATGTCGTAGATGTGCTCCCAAAAAACCGGTTCGAAATAGAGTTTGTCGGCTGTGTCAAAATCCGTAGATACCGTTTCGGGATTGCAATTGATCATGATGGTTTCGTAACCACATTCTTTTGCGGCCAGCACCCCGTGCACACAGCAGTAGTCAAACTCAATGCCCTGACCGATGCGGTTTGGACCTGAGCCCAGAACCACCACTTTTTTCTTATCGCTCACCACCGATTCGTTTTCATCTTCGAAAGTGCTGTAATAATAAGGCGTTTGGGCTTCAAATTCGGCAGCGCAGGTATCTACCAGTTTGTAAACCCGCTTAATACCCAGTTCGTTTCGTTTGGCAAAAACCTCACTTTCCAAACAGCGCAACAGATGGGCGATTTGCCGGTCGGCATAACCTTTTTGTTTGGCTTCGAAAAATACTTCCCGGGGCAGGTTGTCGAGGGTGTGTTTTTCAATGTGGGCCTCCAACGTCAGCAGATCCTCGATTTGTTTGAGAAACCAGTAGTCGATTTTTGTTTTTTCGTGGATCGTTTTGAAAGGAATTCCGAGTTTGATCGCGTCGTAAATATGAAAAAGCCTGTTCCAGCTTGGCTTGCCGAGGCTGTGCAAAATCTGCTCCTGATCTTTGAGTTCCCGGCCATCGGCGCCGAGTCCATTGCGTTTTACCTCCAACGACTGACAAGCTTTCTGCAAAGCTTCCTGAAAAGAGCGGCCAATGCCCATCACCTCTCCCACCGATTTCATCTGCAAGCCCAATTCCCGGTCGGCGCCCTGAAATTTGTCAAAATTCCACCGTGGAATTTTGACGATCACATAGTCGAGGGTCGGTTCGAAAAAAGCAGAGGTTGTTTTTGTAATCTGGTTTTTCAGTTCATCCAAATGGTAACCAATCGCGAGTTTGGCGGCGATCTTTGCAATGGGATATCCGGTGGCTTTTGAAGCCAAAGCGGACGAACGCGACACGCGCGGATTGATCTCAATGGCAATAATATCTTCCATGGCGTCGGGACTCACCGCAAACTGTACGTTGCAGCCACCGGCAAAATTGCCAATGGAGCGCATCATGAGGAAGGCCATGTCGCGCATGCGCTGATAGGTGCGATCGCTAAGGGTCATGGCTGGCGCCACAGTAATGCTGTCGCCGGTATGGATACCCATGGGATCCATATTTTCTACAGAGCAAATAATGATCACATTGTCGTTGGAATCGCGCAGAAGTTCCAGTTCAAACTCCTTCCAGCCCAACATCGCTTTGTCGATCATGACTTCCTTGATCGGTGAAGCGTGCAGACCGCGGGTGAGCATTTTGTCAAAATTAGCCTGGTCGTGTACGATACCGGCGCCTGCCCCTCCCAAGGTATAACTGGCGCGAATGCAGAGTGGAAATCCAAATTTCTGCGCAATTTCCTTTCCTTCCAGAAAGGAAATTGCCGTGGCCTGAGGTGCCATGGGCACCCCTATTTTTTCCATTAGTTTCCGGAAAGATTCCCGATTTTCGGTGATATTGATGGCATTGATGTCCACTCCGATCAGCCGTACACCATACTTTTCCCAAATGCCCATTTCATCGCATTTGATGCAGAGATTGAGGGCTGTTTGCCCGCCCATGGTGGGCAATACCGCATCGATGTTGTGCTTTTCGAGGATGGCAATGATCGATTCGGGTTCGAGCGGTTTTAAATAAATATTGTCTGCCACGACCTTGTCGGTCATGATGGTGGCGGGATTCGAGTTGATCAGGGTAACTTCGATGCCTTCGTCCCTGAGCGATTTGGAAGCCTGACTGCCGGCATAGTCAAATTCGCAGGCTTGCCCGATCACGATGGGACCGCTACCTATAATGAGAACCGAACGGATGCTAATATCTCGTGGCATGGTAAAAGATTTTAAAAAAAGGTTTGGCGAAAGCGGGGAGCGCGTGAATAAATAAGCGCAGAGCAGATGTGCAGAAAAATCGCTTCATTTAAGGTGCAAAACTAACTGAATTTTCGGGATTCGAATGGAGCAAACCAGAGATAGATCGCATGAATTTTTTAACAAAGGCGAACTGGCCTTGCACTACGTCAAGTGGGGCAAGGGTAAAAACTTTCTACTTGCATTTCACGGTTTTAGCAGGACGCACGAAGTTTTCATTCCTTTCACACACGCCATGAAGGATTGTTTCACCGTGGTGGCTGTGGATATATTTTTTCATGGCCGAAGCCACATCGGCGACCGGAGTCCGGATAAAAACCCCCTTTCTGAAACTGAATTTGCCGAATTGATGACTGATTTCCTCGTGCACATCGGCGCGGAAAAGGTGTGGCTCATGGGTCACAGCCTTGGTGGCCGGCTTTCGCTAAAAATGGCTGAGCTCCTGCCCCACCGCATCAGCGGGATGTATTTATTTGCACCCGACGGGTTAATTTTAAACTGGTGGTATTCGGCGCTCAGCCATTACCCCGCCGGACGTGCTGCATTCAGGTATTTCCGCAGAAACAATTTGAAATTTATGCGTCTGCTTCGCGTCATGAGGCGCACCGGAGCCGTCAACGACCGAACCGGAGAATTTGTGGCGTACTTCGCGCAAAATGAAGCGATGCACGATCTGGTATACAACACCTTGACCTTTTTGCGGAAGCTTACGCCAAATCTGGAAAAACTGAGTAAATCACTCTCCGGACATCACATCCCGGTGGATCTTTTCTTTGGAAAAAACGACCAGATCATACCCGCGAAAAGCGCCGAGAACCTCATCAGACTCCACCCGGAGGTGAAATTGTATGTACTGAATGCCGCGCATCGCCTGCTCACTGCTCAAATTGCTTCGGAAATACTGCGCAAAGGATGGATGCAACTGCCGGATGATTGTGATTGAGCGGGACTGTGTGAGAAGCTATTTTTCACGGAAGTGGCCCTAAATAAAAAAACCGCCCTGCAAATGCAGGGCGGCAAATCAATGCTTTATACGGATCGATGTCGACTAGCGCTTGTGCAACTTCACGTCAGAGACGGTCAGTTTTTTGCGGCCCTTGGCGCGACGCGAAGCCAATACTTTGCGGCCATTGGCAGAAGCCATGCGCTCGCGAAATCCATGTTTGTTTCTGCGTTTTCTATTGGAAGGCTGGAATGTTCTTTTCATCTTTTCAAATATAAATCCGGTTTCAGGTCGCCAAAATCGGAGTGCAAAGATAGTTGCTTTTCTGAAATGGGAAAATAATTTTATGTCGGGTTTTGTTTTTTCTCTTTGCTTTTGTTTCTCTCGCTCCACACCATTGTCTTGCAGAGCGAAGCGAAGCATCTTAACATTGAATAGACAGACTCCTCCTGCGGTCGGAGTGACAAAGCTCGGAGTTTTGTCATTCAGAGCGAAGCAAAGCACCCGCTCCGCTGCATTCACCTTATCGCAAAAAACGATTTATTTCGGTAGGTAACGATACTTGACGTTACTTATAATTTGCAATGCTGCGGCCGTAGGGTCTTCGCTTCACGGAATTTATTTTCTTTCGACGATTCCGCAGCATTGCAAATGCTGCGGAGCCCGTCCTCCTGCAGTCGGAGTGACAAGACTGTTTTTTTCCACCCTCAAAGATTTAAGACAAATCTGTGACGATCACATTCCATGTACCTGACTAACTTTGCACAAAATGAATTATTGAGCATGTCAGAGAGAAAAAAGAGCAAGGAAGACAAACGTGAATCATTTCGCAAAGCCATTCGCATATTTGTTTACCTGAAGCCCTATACCGGAATTTTCAGTCTCGGTTTTGTGTTCCTCATCTTCAGCAGCCTTACTGCCATGCTCTTTCCGTACTTTATCGGACAGCTCATCGGGCAGGATGAAGTGACGCCGGGAGGCTCAATGAGCGGCTTGCAATTCACCTCCGTAGACACCATTATCACGGCGCTTTTCATCGTCTTTACCGCACAGGCGATTTTTTCGTTTTTCAGAATTTTGCTGTTTGCCCGCGTCACAGAATATACCCTGATGGATATTCGCAAAGATGCTTTCTCAAAACTGGTGATGGCCCCGCTCACTTTTTTCAATCAAAACAAAGTAGGCGAACTGACCAGCAGGATTGCAGCTGACATCACCCAACTGCAAACAACTTTCAATACCACCATCGCCGAGTTTGTGCGGCAGATTATCACCATCGTGGTGGGTATTGCAGCGCTGGTGTGGCTTTCGCCAAAATTGTCGCTGATTATGCTCAGCATCATTCCTGCCGTGGCCATTGCCGCTGTGTTTTTTGGGAGATACATCCGCAAACTCTCCAAAAAAACCCAGGATGCCGCCGCCCAATCAAACAATATACTTGAAGAAGCGCTCCAGGGAATTCAAAATGTAAAAGCTTTTACCAACGAATTTTTTGAAATCGCGCGTTTCAGCAAGGCCGTCACCGAAATCAAAACCCTCGCGATAAGAGGTTCCGTTTGGCGCGGTTTGTTCGTTTCATTTATCATCCTGTGTCTTTTTGGATCCATCGTTTTTGTGATCTGGCAAGGCGTTCTGCTTACGCAGGAAGGCGAAATGCTGCAATCGTCTTTTATCTCATTCATCATGTACACCATTTTTCTCGGCGCATCGATTGGTAGTTTGCCCGACCTGTACGCAGGTATTCAGAAAGCCATAGGAGCCACAGAAAATCTGATGGAAATTGTGGATCAGAAATCGGAGCTCATTCTCACCGAATCCAGTACAGGCAAAAAGCGCTTTCGCGGAAATATCGTATTCCGAAATGTCGATTTTCACTATGAAAACCGAATGAATATGCCTGTTTTGAAAAAGCTGAATCTCGAAATAGAAGCGGGCGAACAACTCGCCATTGTAGGACCCTCCGGCGCAGGCAAATCGACCCTCACATCCCTTCTCCTGCGTTTTTACGAACCTACCGGTGGAGCGATTGAAGTGGATGGCAAAAACATTTCGACCTACGACCTCCACCATTACCGCTCTCAATTTGCCATTGTACCGCAGGAAGTTTTGCTCTTCAATGGCACCATTCTGGAAAACATTGGCTACGGCCGGCCTGGGGCAAACCATACAGAAATCGAGGAAGCAGCGCGAAAAGCGAATGCCCTCAACTTTATCACTTCTTTTCCGGAAGGGTTTGAAACCCTCGTGGGAGAGCGCGGGGTGCAACTGAGCGGCGGTCAACGTCAAAGGATTGCCATCGCGCGGGCTGTACTGCGCGATCCGGCTATCCTCATCCTCGATGAGGCCACCTCATCACTCGATTCAGAATCTGAACATCTCGTGCAACTGGCTTTGGACGATCTGATGAAAAACCGGACGAGTGTCGTAATTGCGCACCGGTTGAGCACCATTCGCCAGGCCGATAAAATTGTGGTGATTGAAAACGGAGCCATCGTAGAGTCCGGCACACATGCTGAATTGCTCTTGCAAAACAACGGCTTGTACAACAAATTACAGCGCATGCAAAATGTGGAAGCCTGATGTCAAAGCTTCGAAATGGTACATCCAGGCTAGTCCTTTTATTCTGCTGGCGGCGGTGCTCAGGTTTTGGGATTATGGAAACATTCCTTACTGGAACGATGAGCTGAGCGCCCTTAGTCGGCTGAATTTCAAAGATTTCTCATCACTTATTCGCGAAGGTGTCCAAGTAGACAATCACCCGGCACTTACCCATGTTTTTCTTTGGATGTGGACAGGCTTGTTTGGTGTAGAGACATGGGTGGTTCGATTGCCTTTTGTGCTGATGAGTTTGGGTGCGCTTCTCTTTGTATATCGCCTTTCGTTTCACATATTCGGTATTGCAGCAGCCAATATGAGCCTTGCTATCCTTGCTACTAGCCAAACTATGTTGGGCTATTCTATATGGGTACGGCCTTACGCCGTATGTTTGCTCCTTTGCAGCCTGTTGGCATGGGTCTGGTACAAATTGATATTTCTTCAAAAAAACAGCATCCGGGACCATCTCTTTTTTGCCGTTTTAATCTCGCTCAGTGTTTATAACCATTACTTCAGTGGCTTACTCGGCATGGTGATTTGGTTTTCCGGAATTCTGTATTTCCGTAAACTCCGTTTGGGGTATTATGTCGGCTCGGCTGTTTTCGCATTGATCCTTTTTCTGCCACACCTTTCTATCACTTTGGCCCAATTCAGCCGGAAAGGTATCGGAGGTTGGCTGCGCGCTCCCGCAAATGATTTTGCCATTGAATGGCTTTGGAGCAATTTCAACTATAGCATAGCAGCAGTGATACTGGTGATTGCCGTGGCTGTTTTCAGCGGATTCATCCGCTTCAAAAACCCGGACAGCAATAATTACAAAGTGAAGTTGGCCCTTGTTTTCCTGGGTTGGTTCGCTTCGGTGTTTGTCATCGGTTTTGCTTATTCCCGCTTGGTCGACCCGCTCTTACACCATGGGAACTTGCTTTTTGCATCGTTATTTTTCAATTTGGGATTGGGTTATTTCATTTCATCCAATCACTTTGTAGGAAAAATCGCTCCCTGGTTGCTTGCCGGCCTCATGATTTTCTCGATGGTTGTTGATCGCAATTATTATGAGATCATGCGGAAGCAGCCTTTTGCTGAAATCGCATCACATCTGGGTGAAAACAACCACAAAAATGCCCTTGCCATATTTGATCAGAATCAATCTTATGTGGACTGGTATATTAAAAGAGACACCTTGACTTTTCCCGTTTACAATCTAACCGCAGATTCGATATCGATAAAGGAGGTGCTCAATCTCCTGATCAGTTCAGATGCCGATATATTTTTCACCGATAGCCGTGTACACGCAGTGCTGCTGGCAGCGCGCGAAAAATATCAATTTGTAGAAATCTCTGGCGGATACACGTTCAATGGGCTGACTTTCCGAAACGATAGCGGCTCCGCGCTTCCCTGGTCAACACTAAACGAAAGTCTCTCATCTTTCGAAACAAGTGCCGAGTACGTGGATTTGTACCAACAAAACCTTTCTTCCGCGCCATTCACATTTGCCGATGAGCTCGGAATTGTGGTGCGCATGGATGAAAAACCGTCTGATGAATTATCCATTGTCCTCGAATTTCGGAAAGGAGATTCGCTCTTGCATTGGACCGGAGGCAGCTATGGCGAATACGGATATCAAGACAAAGGGCAATCTAAACTGGGTTTTCAGATTCTGCTTTGGGACACGTTTATTTCCAGATCCGAAATGGATGGGGTGGAAATGAAAATCTATTTGTGGAACCCCCAAAAAAGCGCTGTGAAAATTGCCAATTGGGAAGTCTTGAAGATGGATGGAAATCCGCTTCGTTACGGATTCTTTGGCCGCCAGCCTTAAATAAACCGAACGTAAACCACTTTTTTTGTTTCGAAAAACTCACTGTCGAATTTTCCCGAAAGGGCATAAACCATGGAAGGAAACTCGTCGATTTCCTCCACCTCTTCGCGCAAATCCCCGCCTTTGAGACAATAGAGTTCGCCGATCTTGAGTCTTGGCCGCGTGCAATAACCCGTGAGTGCGGCCAACCTTGCCACTGCCCGACTCAGCGCCACATCGTATTTTCCGCGGATTTCTTCCGCACGCGCATGGCGGATTTCCACGTTTTTCAGCCCCAGGGCCTGACTGATCGCTTCTACTGCTTTGAGTTTTTTACCAATGGAATCGACCAGAAGAAAATTCACTTCCGGGTAGAGGATGGCGAGTGGGATTCCGGGAAAACCGCCACCAGTGCCGATATCAATGGCTTTGTTTCCGGGCTTGGGTTTCCAGTACAGCGCAATTGCCAACGAGTGGAGCACGTGTCTTTCGACAAAATGATCCATATCCTTCCGGCTGATGAGGTTGATCTGGGCATTCCATTCTGCATACAAATCAGGCAGGGCGCGGAATTGTTGTTTTTGAATTTCCGACAAGGCCGGGAAGTGTTGGTCAATCCATTCAAAACCCATCACAGCAGATTAGATGGTCTCTCTGGTGTGTTTCATCAAATTGGCGAGAAATTCCCTGGCGCGAAACAGTTGTGCTTTGACCGTGCCCAGCGGCAAATCGAGCTCGACAGCAATCTCCTCGTATGAGTATTCTTTAAAGTACCTGAGCATAACAAGCTGTTTGTAACGCGGCTTCAACTTTTCCACCACAAGCCGCATGGCTTTGATTTTCTGATCTCTGATGAGTTCTTCTTCCGGGTCGCGTCCTTCTGATTCGATATCGAACGTCACATTTTCACCGTCTTCGTTGGTCATACCCGTGTCGATCGACATGGTTTTTTTCTTCCTTTCTCTACGGATAAAGTCGATGCAATTGTTTGAGGCTATTTTAAACATCCAGGTGCTGAAAGCATAGCTCGGATGGTATTGCTGCAACCGGTTAAATGCTTTTCCGAAAGCTTCGATTGTGAGATCTTCCGCATCGTCCGAATTGTTGACCATTTTTAGCAACATGTAAAAAATGCTCTCGCGGTATCGCTGCATCAGCTCAGCGTAAGCAGACTGATCCTTTTGATCCAAACACCTTTTTACAAGCTTGTAATCATATTGGGCTTTCGGTGATAATTTTGAAATCAGATCTACGTCTTCCATGTAGTTTGTTTTGTTGATACGTTGGCAATGTGAACACAAGTACTGAAAATCAGCACGAATATTTCCAGAAAAGGTGCTAAAAAAACAAGGTCGCGCTGACCGAGCCACTTTGCCGATTGCCTAAAAATAGCTATTTGCGTTAAAATCCGCAGCAATACTACCGATATTACTGCAATCAACCATACCTGATTTGCAATCAGAATCACGGCACTTATTACAAAAAGCAATAAACCAAGCGATTGGAGCGCCAATAAGAATTTGTGCTCCTTTTTGTATTTCCAGCCAGTGGTGAGGTGACGCTTTTTCTGCCGCCAGAAATGCTTCCAACTTTGCTCGGGCAAACTTTCCACCACCGCATCCTTGTCGATACAAATCACGGTATTTTCTTTCGAAGCAAGTTCATTTACCAACAGGTCATCATCTCCTGAAGCCAGGCTGTAATGCCGTCGAAATCCGCCAATTTCAAAAAACCGATCGCGCGAATACGAAAGATTGCGCCCTACGCCCATGTAAGGATGCCCAGCCAGAGCAAATCCCAGATAGTTCATCGCGGTGAGCAGGCTGTCAAAGCGGATGAAGGCATTGAGTACGCCCGGCTCCTTCCGGTAAGGACTGTAACCAAGCACGATTTGATCAGCTTCCTGAACGCTGCCAGCCATGGTTTTGAGCCATTGACGGCTCAGGGGTTTGCAATCCGCATCTGTCAAAATCAGCCGGTTGTGTTTGGCAGCTTTGATTCCCAAGGTTACGGCCAGCTTTTTACCTCCTTCAAACCTGTCGTGCTCCAGCCGCGTGATAACATAGAGGTGAGCGTATTGCGATTTAAATCCCTCGAGTACCGATCCGGAATCGTCCCACGAACTATCGTTGATCACAATAACCTGAAATTCGGGATAATCCTGCTCTAAAATGAAAGGAAGGTTGGCCAGCAGATTGTCGTATTCATTGCGCGCAGCAATGATCACACTCACCGGCGGATAATTCTGATGACGCTCTGCCGGTTTGTAAAGCGCCAGCCGCAAATAGAAATTGATCAGGTAATAAAATTGTATGAGGGCGGTAACCGCAAATAGCAATTGCCATAAATAAATCAAGCTTTGTTTACCAGGTAAAACGTCCATAAATCCAGAGGTTAAAAATAGAACAACATCTTCCTAATTCAATTCCTGTTATCTTTGCGCGCCCTTAATGTTTTCAACATAGTTTACAACAACTATAAGCCCTCCCATTTGGAATTTACCCTTCAAGCAAACGACCCCAAAAGCAACGCCCGGGCCGGAAAAATCGTCACTGATCACGGCGTAATCGAAACACCTGTTTTCATGCCGGTGGGCACGGCTGCAGCCGTGAAAGCGGTGCACATGTGGGAATTGGAGGAGGACATCAAAGCGCAAATCATCCTCGGAAATACCTATCACCTGTACCTCCGCCCGGGTATCGACATCATCGAAAAGGCTGGCGGCCTTCACAAATTCAACGGCTGGAGCAAACCATTGCTCACAGACAGCGGAGGTTATCAGGTTTATTCTTTGGCCGAAAGCCGGAAAATATCAGAAAGCGGCGTCAGTTTTCAATCGCATATTGATGGCGCGCGACATTTTTTTACCCCTGAGCGGGCCATCGACATACAGCGCACCATCGGGGCCGATATCATCATGGCTTTTGATGAGTGTACGCCCTACCCTTGCCCTTACGACTATGCCGAACGAAGCATGCACATGACCCATCGCTGGCTCCTGCGCTGCTGCGAAAGATTTGACAATACACCCGACAAATACGGATACACCCAAACTTTTTTTCCCATCATTCAGGGAAGCGTTTATCCCGACTTACGTCAAAAATCCGCCGAATTTATTGCTTCCACCAACCGCGAGGGCAATGCCATCGGCGGCCTGTCGGTGGGCGAACCGCACGAAGACATGTATGCCATGACCGATCTGGTATGCCGCATACTCCCCACCGACAAACCGCGGTACCTGATGGGTGTGGGCACGCCGGTAAATCTACTTGAGAATATAGCGTTGGGCATCGATATGTTCGATTGTGTGATGCCGACGCGGAATGCGCGAAACGGGATGTTGTTTACCAGCGAAGGGGTCATCAATATCAAAAACGCCAAATGGCAGGACGATTTCAGCCCCATTGACCCGAATGGCACTTCGTATGTCGACGGTTTTTACTCCAAAGCCTATTTGCGCCACTTGATTGTGAGCAAAGAGATGCTGGGCGCGCAAATCGCGAGCATTCATAATCTGGCCTTCTATTTGTGGTTGATGGCCGAAGCCCGCAAACACATTCTCGCTGGCGATTTTGCCTCTTGGAAAAACCTGATGGTAAAGAAGCTCGATCAGCGCATTTGAGATGAAAATACTCGATCTGTATATCATTAAAAAATTTCTCGGCACCTTCTTTTTCATGATCGCCATGATCATGGCCATCGCCGTGGTATTTGATGTTTCAGACCGGATCGACAAGTTTGCCAAAAACGAGGCCCCGCTCGATGCCATCGTTTTTAAGTATTATCTCAACTTCATTTTCTTTTACAGCAACATGTTCAGTTCGCTCTTCATTTTCCTGAGCGTATTGCTGTTTACCAGTCAGATGGCGCAGCGCACCGAGATCGTTGCCATCTTCGCCAGCGGGGTTTCATTCAGAAGATTTCTGGTTCCTTATTTTGTAGGAGCCAGTGTGTTGGTTGGCATTTCGCTCTACTTTACGCACTATCAGCTGCCGATTTCCAACAGGATACGCACCGAATTTGAAGAGCAGTATATCCGGAAACAATTCCGGATAGACGATAAAAATTTGCACCGGCAGATTGACGATGAAACGATCGCTTACTTTGAATCCTTCAGCACGGTAAACCTTGTGGGCTATAAATTTTCGCTGGAAAAATGGAATGCCGAGGGCACCCTGACCTACAAAATGATGGCTGACCGGGCTCGTTTTGACTCCCTTTCGGGAAAATGGAC